>JAJQGP010000087.1:0-24612 GCA_021200475.1 Lachnospiraceae bacterium | reverse complement strand
GCGCATTGGAATGGGCGAAGCGACCTGCCGCCGAGCAAAGCGAGGGGGCACTTCCGATTAGAGCGGAGCCCTGCGCGAAGCGCATTGGAATGGGCGAAGCGACCTGCCGCCGAGCAAAGCGAGGGGGCACTTCCAATTAGTCAGGAACGAGTGAGGAGAGGTGAAAAAGAGTGTCGATATTCATACAGAGTTTAATAAATGGGTTGAACCAGGGCGCGATATATGCGCTGATCGCGCTCGGATATACGATGGTGTACGGCATTTTGCGTATGATTAATTTCGCACACGGCGATTTTATCATGGTGGGTGCCTATACCCTGTTTTACACCGTGCCGATGATGGTAAATCATGGAATGCCTGCGTGGCTGGCCGTTTTTGTGGCGATTGTCGTATGCGTGATTGTAGGCGTTCTGGTTGAGCGCATTGCCTACAAACCGGTTCGGAATTCCGGTTCCATATCCGCGTTGATTACCGCCCTGGCCATGAGTCTTTTTCTGGAAAACCTGGCCATGGTGCTCTTCGGTGGGAATCCAAAGACCATCGCGAAAATCTTTGACCTGCCGATGATCGAGTTTCTGGGAGCGAAGATTCAGGTAAAATATCTGCTGACGCTGGGGATTGGCCTGGTGATTATGGTGGCGCTGACCCTGTTTGTCCGGATGACGAAGATTGGGAAAGCCATGCGCGCGGTGCCGCAGGACCGCGAGGCGGCGACGATCGTGGGGATTAATGTCGACCGGATCATCACAGTCACGTTCGCGATCGGTTCCGCACTGGCGGCGGTGGCCGCGCTGATGTATTGCTCGACCTATCCGCGGGCGACCACGGATATGGGAACCATGATGGGGATCAAGGCCTTTATCGCAGCTGTGCTTGGCGGCATCGGCATTATTCCCGGCGCGATGCTCGGCGGGATTCTGATCGGTCTGATCGAAATCTTTGTCAAAGTATACCTGGCGCCCGGCTGGTATGAGGCGATCACCTACGCGATTCTGATCGTTGTGCTTTTGATCAAGCCATCCGGCATTCTGGGCAAGAATGTCAGCGAGAAGGTCTGAGGGGAGGAGTGAGAAAATGCCAAAAAAAATAAAAAGAAACTATCTCATCAATCTGATCGGCCTTATTGTGCTGTTTTTGGCCTTTTATGTGGTCTTTGAATCCGGAATCTTTGGCTCCAGAACCAATTACTTTATGGGAATCGCGACGACGGCCTGCTATACCATCATTATGGTTACTTCGCTGAATCTTCTGGTCGGCATCCTGGGGGAGTTTTCCCTGGGACACGCGGGATTTATGTCGGTAGGTGCGTATGCTTCCGCTATCTTTTCCAACGCGCTGGTGGATTCCGGTATGCCGCGGCTTTTGCTTTTTATCCTGGCACTTCTGATCGGCGGGATCGCGGCAGCCATTACGGGCGTTCTGGTCGGGATTCCGACGCTGAAGCTGCGCGGCGATTATCTGGCGATCGTCACTGTGGCGTTTGCGGAAATTATCCGTGTCGCATTTACAAACTTTGAGATCACCGGCGGCGGCCGGACGATGTCCGGTATCACCAAGCTTTCCAGTTTTTACTGGGTATACTGGGTAATGGTGGTCTGTGTGGCTTTCATGTATCTGTTTATCCGCTCCCGTTTCGGGCGTACGGTGAAGGCGATTCGTGAGGACTACATTGCGGCAGCCGCCTCGGGAGTAAACGTGACCTTTTATAAGGTGCTGGTGTTTACCATCTCCGCGTTTTTTGCGGGAGTAGCCGGAGCCATTTATGCGCACTATATCACGGCTATGATTCCGACGACCTTTAACTTTAACTATTCGGCAGAGTTTTTGACCGAGGTGATCATCGGCGGGACTGGTTCTATGACCGGTTCTGTGATTGGTGCCGCTTTCCTTTCGATCCTGCCGGAGATGATGCGGAGCTTTGCAACTTATCGTTATCTGGGGTACGCGATTGTCCTGGTGCTGATTATGATTTTCCGGCCGAAGGGGGTTTTCGGCGGATGGGAGTTTTCTCTTACCGGGATTTTTGAAAACCGGAAAAAAGGCAAAGCCGGAAAGGGGGACGAGTAAATGGGCGCAGAAGGTAAGAACGTTCCCGTACTGCGGGCATCCCATCTGGGGATTACGTTTGGCGGTCTGAAGGCCGTGGATGATTTTAATATGGAGATCGGCCAGTCAGAGCTGATCGGACTGATCGGACCAAACGGAGCCGGGAAGACGACGGTTTTCAATCTGCTGACCGGCGTCTACCAGCCGACGGAGGGCGCCTATTATCTGAATGGCGTAAAGATGAACGGCAAGAAGACTTATCAGGTGGTAGAAGCCGGAATTGCCCGTACCTTTCAGAACATCCGGCTGTTTAAAAAGCTGACGGTTCTTGAAAACGTCAAGGTGGCGATGAACAAGGATATGAAATACTCGCTTCCGGCCGCAATTTTCCGGCTGGGCGCTTACTGGAAAGAGGAAAAAGAAACCGATGAGCGGGCAATGGAGCTTTTGAAAATTGTCCATCTGGAGGATAAGGCGGATTACGTGGCAGAGAATCTTCCGTACGGCCAGCAGAGAAGGCTGGAAATCGCGCGCGCTCTGGCGACCGGCATGAAGCTGCTCCTTCTGGACGAGCCGGCGGCCGGCATGAATCCGGTGGAAACGGCAGAGCTTCTGGACATTATCAATCACATTCGCTCCGGTTTTGGAATCTCGGTCCTTTTGATTGAGCATGATATGTCCCTGGTGATGAAGATCTGCGAGCGCATTCAGGTGATCGATTATGGGGAAACCATTGCCTGTGGCACACCCGAAGAGATCGCGAACAATCCGCGCGTGATTGAAGCGTACCTGGGCAAGGACGATGATTGAGGGGAGGCGGGCAAATGCTGGAGATAAAAGATTTGTATGTCAGTTATGGAGCGGTGGAGGCAATCAGGGGCATCAGCTTCTATGTAAAGCCGGGGGAAATTGTGACTCTGATCGGCGCAAACGGTGCGGGAAAAACAACCACACTTCATACCATCTCCGGCCTGGTGAAGGCGAAGAGCGGTTCCATCACCTATAATGGAACGAACCTTTTAAAGACGGATCCGTCAAAAATGATTTCGTTAGGGATTGCGCATGTGCCGGAGGGCAGGCATGTTTTTCCGGAAATGACGGTTGAGGAGAATCTGGAGATGGGTGCGTACAGCGAAAAAGATAAGCGTGTGATTGAGGCCTCTATGAAGGATGTCTTTGAAAAATTTCCGCGCCTTCTGGAGCGCCGCAAACAGCTGGCCGGTACGCTCTCCGGCGGCGAGCAGCAGATGCTGGCGGTCGGCCGCGCTCTGATGGGGAAGCCTGGCATTATTCTGATGGATGAGCCGTCCATGGGGCTCTCCCCGATCCTGGTAAAAGAAGTTTTTTCGATTATCCAGGAAATACACGCGGCGGGAATCACGGTGCTTCTCAATGAGCAGAACGCGAAGATGGCGCTTTCCATCGCAGACCGCGCGTACGTACTGGAGACAGGCACCATCTCGATCAGCGGGGACGCAAAAGAGCTGCTGCAGGATGAACGCGTGAAGAAAGCATATCTGGGGCAGTAAATCGGACTGCATGGGAATAGAAGGTGACCTGTAACGCCCAGGCTGGATGGAAAGTCTGAGCGGGTTATCATGTCAGTTACGGGAGGAGTAAACATGGGAAAGAAAAATTATGCGCTTTGTATCACCAGAACCTGCGGTTCCGGTGGAACGGAGATCGGGAAGATGCTCGCGAAGCAGCTGGGAATTGACCTCTATGACCGCAAGCTGCTGCGTGTGGCGTCGGATGACTCCGGAATCAATGAGGAACTGTTTGCAAAAGCAGATCAGGATACCAGGAAGACGATTCTCTATAAGGTTTCCAAATCGGTTTACAATGGGGAGAAGATTCCGCCGGAGAGCGGCAACTTTCTCTCAGACCGCAATCTGTTTGAATTTCAGGCGCGGGTGCTGCATGGACTTTTAAAAAAGGAAAGCTTTGTCGTTCTCGGGCGTGCGGCGGATTTTGTCCTGGCCGAAGAGCCGACCGCGATCAGTATTTTTCTGACCGCGTCGCCCGAAGCGTGCTTTCAGCGGGAGATGGAGCTGCTCCAGTCGGATGAGCTGGCGGTGAACCGGCATATCCGCAGCATCAACAGCTACCGCAGCGATTATTACAAATACCATACCGGGAAAAAGTGGAAGAATGTCGAAAACTATGACCTTTGCCTGCGCACCGATACCCTTGGCTACCAGGGATGTGTGGATGTGATTGTAAACTATCTGGAGACCCGGCTTGGATGTAAGGCTGCCCGGAAATGATACAGATACGCAGCAGTTATTCCCCGCAGAAACAGTTTCGAAATTTAGAAAATTTTAAGTTGACGCGAAACGAATGTTTTGGTAAACTTAACGATAAGTAGGAGAAATATAAAAATTTTTTCGGCTAAAAAGACAGAGACGTGCAAGAAGAGAACCCCCATTCCTATCCTGTTTCAGGAGAAATGGGAGCGGATCGCTTCTTGTGCGTCTCTCTTTTTTTGGTAACAGTTCAGAACAGCATCGAAATGAAAAAACAGGCTGTGCAGGTTTACCTGCTAAAGGCTGTATTTTCATTTCGGGATGGGCGGAACGCCCATCAAGCCTCAGACATATGACGCGTAAGCGGCATATAGCCTTCGAAGAAGGCGGTCTGTGGCCTGCTGTTCTGAATAGCTTCATTTTTTCTTCATCAGAACAGCATCCTCGTGAAGAAATTTTTACGCCAGAAGCTGCAGCATGAAAGGAAGGATCAGCTCATAAGTAAAAAGGATGCCGATCACGAAGCACGCCAGATCAGAAAGGACGACAGCCAGAAATACCAGCTTTTTCTTTCGCTTTAAATCAGGCTGACTGAATGCCCAGATGTGGTAGATGATGATTGGGAGCGAAATGCATCCGCTGATGGCGAAAGAAATAGAGTATTGCTGACGCAGCAACTGTTGTGGGGTAACAGCAGCAAGCTCATAGCCATAGCTGGAAGCCATGGAATTCAGAAAGCTGATGATATTCTGTGAGAAAAACAGCGCGATGACAAACGCGATTACTGCACAAAAGATACAGATTGCCACCCGGGAGAGCAGTTCACGCACCCGCACAGATGTGTATGTAGATGAGGGCTCCTCATCCAGCCATTTGGAAAAATCAATCTTTTTGTCAGTAGAAGTATTTTTTTCGCTGCTCTGGCTTTTATCGGTATTTTTTTTGCCTTTTCCAAACATACCTGCCAGCTTGGGAATCTGGCTCGGACCAAAAATAAGAATGATGATTGCAAAAATGATCAGTAACTCTGTTGTACCGAATTTCATACAAGGTTCCTCCGTGTATTTTATCTCTTGAAGCAGGCCTTCTGAACAGCGAAAGGTTGTCCCAAATAGCTGCAGCATATCAAATAGAATATCAGTTTTTTACGTATTTTCCAGTTGAAAATTTTTACTTTTTTTTTCACAATTTTTATGGCATTCCTGTTTTTCCTTGCATGTGTGCAATTGTCTTATGAAAATGATAAAAATGGGACGAAAACAACAGGAATAAAACAGACAAACAACACAAAGACACGAAAAACGAAAAGAAAAATCAATAAAACAGTCAGAAAGGGCTTTTCAAGAGACTGTTTCTATGCTACAATAACCGTCAGAGGTTCCGGATGCAGGAGGCTTATTGCCCGCCACAGACTGGAGCAGTTGAGAATAACAGGAAACGACGTAAGTTGTTTTCCAATGAAACAGAGTAATTGTGAAGAGGATGAGCAGTTACGAAAGAAACGATCGATGAGATGGGAGACTGGCATGGATAACAGAAATGACCAGATTCGGATTGTGCAGGAGACAGTGGCCGGCAAGGAAATCACGCTGGCGCATGTGATGGGAGGACCGTCGCCGATTATTTATCAGAAGCTGGGGATGAATCCGGCGATTGACTACGGTTCGTCTGCGATCGGTATTATGAACCTGACGCCGCCGGAGTCCGCGGTGATTGCCTCGGATATTGCCGTGAAGAGCGGGGATGTCTATCTCGGATTTGCGGATCGCTTTACCGGTACGCTGATTGTGTCCGGGGATATTGCGGATGTGACGAGTGCACTGACAGAAGTATTGCGGTACTTTGAGGATGAGCTTCACTATGTGGTATGTCCGCTCACGAAGAGATGAGTATTGGTGACTAAAGTAACGTAAATGGATCAGGGTGTGACCTGTAATGATTTTTGCGGCGCGATCCGGGGAGGCGTCTATGAACAGAAGGATGACCAGAGAGGAACTCCTGCGGGAAATCTTCCATGATTATGATGCGTCAAAAAGCGGGCAACCGCTGCGGCTTGTGCGTGTCCGTGTTCCGAGCAGGGAGGTAAGTCTGGCGCATCTGACCGGCGTATCGTCGCGGGAGGTTTACCAGACCCTTGGTCTGCACATTGGTGTTCATGAAGGGGAGGACCACACGGGGGATACGCTTGGATTTCTGAAGTTTACGCCGTGGGAAGCGACTGTGGTGGCAGCAGACATCGCAATAAAAAATGGCAATGTGGATATAGGATTTCTCGATCGTTTTTGTGGGGCACTGATTCTGACCGGGCCGTATGCGGAGGTTCGTTCCGCGATCGAGAGTGTGGTCGCTTTCTTCCGGGACGAGCTGCGTTTCCCTGTATGTGATATTACGGAGAATTGATAATAAGATGAAAAAATTATTTCTGATGGGCAGAAGCGAGGCCGGGAAAACCTCATTGACACAGGTAATGAAAGGGGGAAGCACTCCATTATCAGAAGACGCAGTATACCTTTACCGATGAGGAAATGATTGACACTCCGGGAGAATACGCGGAGTCGAAGCAGGTCGGCGTCGGTCTGGCCTGTTTTTCTTTTGAATCGGATGTGGTGGCGATCGTTTGCGCCGCGGATGAGCCGTTTACGGTATTTACGGCAAATTGCAACGCCTTCCTCAATCGTCCTCTGATCGGCATCATTACGAAGATTGATTCCCCGTATGCAAACGTGCCGATGGTATGCCAATGGCTGGAAAATGCCAGCTGCGAACGGATTTTTCTGATCAATAATGTCACTGGCGAGGGACTGGATCAGCTGCGGGAATACCTGGAGGGAGAGCCGGAGAAGATCACACTGGAAGAAGCAAAAGCGCGTCAGAGGCTGGGACTGCGAGACTGGGATGAAAATAAGGGATGATTATGTATTTTTTATATACTTTGCGATAATTCTCTTGAAAAATCGGGCGAAATGTAATATCATAGCACATATGGCATGAAGCCGAAGGACAGCGAACGGATGAATGCGAATAATTAACATTAAAAGACTGGGGGATAAAATCCATTGGAACCAAACAAGAATGAAACAACACCGAATAATGATCCGGCAGTGAATGCCGAAAAGCCATCGACAGAGGGCGCTGCGGCGAATCCTTCCAAACCGGGAGCTCCGAATCCGGTACCCAGGAACGTGCTGGCGAAGCCGGGCGCAGTTCCGCCGAAGGGGGCGGTGCCGCCCAGACCGGGTGCAGTGCCGCCGAAGCAGGGTGCGGGACAGAAGCATAATTATTATAAGATGATGATGACCGTGATCGACACAGTCAAGCAGGATTATGCCGGTTTCCAGGAAAAAGAAGAGATCAACGATACCAAATATCCGATGAACATGCTTGTTTATGCTTACCAGAAGCATAGGGTAAACGAGGTGATGTTCCTGCGTATTGTCAGCGAATATCTGGCGTCTCTGGGAGATCCGAACCTGAAGTTCTCCATGGTGAACCATGGCAATTACAAGAACAATACGGTTGGCTTCCGGGCACGCCGTTACGGAGATGACCTGTATGTGACAGAGGTTGGCCGCGATGACAGACTTAAGCTCGGTGATAAGATTACGAAGCTGGATAAATACTCCCCGGGTGAGCACCGCACGAAGATTCCGAAGAACTTTATGACCGGCAATACGCCGGAGCGTGAGCAGTGGGGCGGCTTTCTCAAGATGTTCCCGACCTTTGAGGTGGAGCACGCGGACGGTACGACCGAGAATATGAAGTTCCGTCATTTCATTATTGAAAAACCGAAGCGCAGGCTGGAGTTTGAGAGTCTGAATGAGAAGACCTTCTATGTGTGCGTGGAGGAGTTTTCGCAGAATACGGCCGATCTGGAAAAAGCGATTGAAGAGCACGCGTCAGAGCTTACTTCCTGTGAGAATCTGATTATTGATCTGCGCAAGAATGAGGCCGGGACCGAGCCGGGATTTGTTCCGCTTCTGCCGATGATTTTTGACTCAGAGGAAGAGCTGGGATCGCTTCTGGAGAAGGAGGCAATTTATACCAACTACTCCAAGAACAACTGTGAGCATACGACCAAAAAGATTCAGACGATGAAGGAGCGTTACGAAAAGGCGAACAATGCGGACGCGGTAGCGCTTGCGGAACAGCTGATTGCAGAGTTCAACGAGAAGTCTGGCACCGGTTTCCAGAAGGATGTGCCGGAGGATGATATTCTGGCGGCGTATCAGGAGGTACATGAGGGCAAGGAAGGACGCTATAATAATATCAAAAAGGTGATTCTTCTGACCGATACCTGGTGCCGGGATTCCGGTGAAGTATTTGTCAAGCTTTGCTCCGGTTCAGACAAGGTGACGGTAGTCGGACGGCCGACGATGGGTACGATTGATTATACGAACTATGTCAATGCCAGCCTTGAGAAGTCGTTCATTCTCTCTTATCCGATGAGCAAACGGCAGAATGTAGTTGACGGTCATCCATACAATGAGACCGGACTTCCGGTGGATGTCTATCTTCCATGGACTCCGCAGGAGTGCACGGAGGACTTGCTTAAGAAGAAAGCGCTGGAGCTGGCAGAGGGATAAGAAACTGTTACAGCAAGGGCAAAACTGGAAGCGCTGGGGATTGTAACCGAACCGCTTACAATGGAATAAAATATAATGAATGATTAATTAGGAACAACATCATTTGCACTGCAATCATCTACAGTACAAACTGATCAGGCTTTGGAGCAGGCGAAGGGCGATGCGCATCGATACAGCCCGGACGAGACTCTATTTGCCGGGTCGCAAATCGCGACAGCAGGTAACGAAGCATCTGCGGGACAGTAGTAAGTACTTATTTTACTATCGTCCCCGGATGCTTTTTCTGCATTTAGACCCAGGGACGAGGGCGGACTGTGACGAAAGTTACAGAAAATCCTCCATACAGCGGTTTTCACTGTGTCACTACGTGAAAAAGCAGATTGCAGAGACAGAAAGGAGTGTTACCTGCCATGAAGAAGGAAAGTCATTTTTATCAGCAATGGAATAAGAAAGCAGAACAGAAAAGTAAGGCCAGCCGAACCCATTCCAGTGAGGACAGGCTGAATGAGAAACAGGAAAAGATACTGACAGCCAGAGTATCCGGTGTGAGTATTGTGGGAAATGTCTTTTTATCTGCATTCAAGCTGGTGGCCGGCATATTCGGCCACTCCAGCGCGATGGTTTCCGACGCAGTTCATTCCCTCTCAGATGTCCTGACTACAGTGATTGCGCTGATTGGTGTGAAAGCAGCGAAACGCGGCGCGGATGCGGAGCATCCGTATGGTCACGACCGGTTTGAATGCGTTTCTTCCGAAATTCTTGCCATACTTTTGCTGGTCACTGGCGCGGGAATTGGCCTGTCCGGAATCCGTACAGTTGCTGCCGGAAATTACGACGTACTGGAAATTCCGGGAATTCTGCCTCTGATCGCAGCCATTGTGTCGATTGCGTCCAAGGAGGCAATGTACCACTATACGAAGGCATGCGCGAAAAAGCTGCGCTCGTCCGCTTTTATGGCGGATGCCTGGCATCACCGTTCGGACGCGCTCTCCTCGATCGGTTCCCTGATCGGTGTGGCGGGCGCACGTGCCGGTTTTCCGGTGCTGGATCCGCTCGCCAGTGTTGGGATCAGTGTCTTTATTCTGAAAGTAGCTGTTGACATTTTCCGGGATGCGATTCGCAAAATGACGGATACGGCCTGTGACGAGGAATATACAGAAGAGATGCGGCAGTATATCATCAGCCAGGAGGGGGTCGCACGGGTCGATCTGTTGCAGACGAGAATGTTTGGCGAGAAAATATACGTAGACGTGGAAATCGCCGTGAACGCGCACATGGAGCTGGAGGATGCGCACGAGATTGCCGAGCGGGTGCACGACGGACTGGAACAGAGCTTTGATAATATTAAGCATGTCATGGTACATGTAAATCCTTATGAGGCTTAGGAGCTGTCGCAAAATAATATGTTCAGATTGCGCCGGATAATGTGTGAAGCACAAGCGATAAAAACGTAGGCGCAGCGGGCTGCGCTGAGAATTTTATCGCTTGCGCTTCGCGCGTTAGCCGGTGCAAGATGGGCATATAATTTCGCGACAGATCCTTAAGTTACTGGTCACACCTGCAGAGGTAAAATAAGGGAAATGTGACCAGGGTGTGCCCTGTAACGGCTGAACGGAATTTCAGAAGATAGGCAGAAATAACTTGACCGATTCCTTCTTGTAAGGTATGCTGTTTATGACATAAAACATCGGGCTGCGGTTGCGCGGCAGATTCTCAGATGTGCAGGGCTGCGGGAGGTAAGGCTCTGTCGCGAAATGATATGCCCATCTTGCACCGGCTAACGCGCGAATCGCACATTCAGAAAGGAAAAATACAATGAAAAAAGGAAAACAGTTTTATCAGTTTTGACTGCCCTGGTAATGGCGGGTACCCTGTCTCTCTCCGTCTGCGCGGAGGAGGCCACCGTACGTTTCGGCGTGCTTTCCGGTCCGACTGGCATTGGCGCAGCGAAGCTGCTGACAGACAGCGACAATCAGGAGACGGGAAATACTTATGAATATGTGATTGCCGCGGACAACAGTGAGATTGTATCCGGCCTGACTACCGGGGAGCTGGACATCGCCTGCATGGCGTCCAATATGGCATTAAATCTGTATAATCAGACAAAGGACAGTGAGGATTCCGGCATTCAGGTGATTGCGCTCGGTACACAGGGAGTGCTTCACATTCTTGAAAGCGGCGGCAGCGAGGACCTTCAGTCTATTAGCGATCTGGAGGGTAAGACAATCTATGCGACCGGGCAGGGGAGCAATCCGGAATATATTCTTCGCTATCTGCTTGCATGCAACGATCTGGATCCGGACGAGGATGTAGAAATCGTGTTCGCTGACGCGACGGAGATCAGCGCCGGTCTGATTTCCGGAGAGATCGAAGTGGCGATGCTTCCGGTTCCGGCGGCGACTGCAGCGATTCTCCAGAGCGATGGCACGGTACGGGATGCGATTGATGTAAATGATGCCTGGGAAGAGCTTGGAAATGGTTCCTCACTGATTATGACCGCAGTCGTGGCTCGTACAGAGTTTATTGAAGAAAATCCGGATGCGGTCGAGACCTTCCTGAATGAATATGAGGCTTCAATTGGTTATGTGAATTCGAATGTAGAAGAAGCGGCGGAGCTGGTGGCAGAGCTGGGGATCACCCCGTCTGCTGCGATTGCGGCCGCGGCGATTCCGCAGTGCAACCTGGTATTCATTTCGGGGGAAGCCATGGAAGCGGCAATCACCGATTACTATGACGTACTTTATGAGGCGAGCCCAGACTCTGTTGGGGGCGCACTGCCGGATGACGGATTCTACTACGTCGGATAAAGCAGCGGATTGGAACAAAAAGAATGCCTTACAGGACATGAAATAGTATGATCAGAAAGAATGATTTCATAAAAAAATGCCTTAAAATTTTGCTGCCCCTGGCCTTTTGGCTGGGGGTTTGGCAAATTATGGCGGTGACGGCAGGTTTTCCTCTTCTTCTGCCGACACCGGTTTCTGTTGGGAGCACACTGCTGGAGCTTGCAGTCACTGGTGCTTTCTGGCGAAGTGTGCTGTTCAGCCTCGGCCGTGTCCTGTGCGGAATGCTTCTGGGGAGCATTCTTGGCTGTGTACTTGCGCTTCTGACCTGGCGTTTTTCCATTGCGGATTTGCTTTTTTCTCCGGCAATTCGGGTCATTCGCGCCACCCCGGTGGTTTCCTTTATTCTTCTGGTATATCTCTGGGTGACTCGCACCCGCATTCCCAGCGTGATCTCTGCGCTGATGGTGCTGCCGGTCATCTGGAGCAGTCTGCGGGCAGGCCTGGATTCCGTTGACCCGCAGCTTCTGGAGATGGCAAACGCGTATCACTTTGGACGCGTGAAGACGCTGCGTCTGGTCTGGCTGCCTTCTCTGCGCCCGCATATGAGCAGCGGAATCAGTACCGGATTAGGGCTGGCCTGGAAATCCGGCATCGCCGCCGAAGTGATCTGCCCGCCGCGCTATGCGATTGGGACAGAGCTTTCAAAGGCAAAGACGGCGCTGCAGTCGCCGAAGCTGTATGCGTGGACGATAGTGATTCTCATGCTGTCATTGACGCTGGAGAGTGTGCTCAGGCGGATGCTGCGGAAGAGAAAGGGAAGGGTTACACCATAACAAGGCAGCAGATGCATGGGCAGGATGTGGACAGAAACGAAATACGATTGGAAATGGAGAACGATATATGGGAACTCTTCTCATCGAAAATCTCAGCTTTTCCTATGGCGAAAAGTGTATATTACAGGAGTTTTCTTTGCATTTGCCGTTGCATGGACTGACCGCTGTTTCCGGCCTGTCCGGCTGTGGAAAGACAACCTTGCTGCGGCTTCTGGCAGGTCTGGAAAAGCCGTCGGGCGGAAGCATAAAGGGAGTCAGATCAGAAGAGACCGTAATCTTGTTCCAGGAGGATCGTCTGCTTCCGTGGAGAACGGTTCGGGAACACATCTCGGATGTGCTGGCAAAAGAACGGCGGACGGAAACAGAGGAATGGCTTGCTTTTGCGGAACTGGAAGAGGAAAGGGATGTGTATCCGGACGCCCTGTCCGGCGGGATGGCGCGCCGGCTTGCTTTGGCGCGGTGCTGTGCGCTGGGGGGAACGCTGCTTCTTCTGGACGAGCCATTTGCGGGCGTTGACGCCAGGCGCCGCGCCCGCATGATGGCAAGACTGAAAGAGCTGGGAACTCCCGCGATCCTGGCAACACATGAGCAGGATGTTGTTGCGGCATGCCAAAATGTGGTCTGTCTGGATGGGCCGCCGTTGCGGGTGGTTTAAACGCTGTGTCATTTTTTATTCTGTCTGGATCTGCCGGAGTGCCGCCCGCAGGATCGGATAAAGGACAGACGCAATGACCAGACCGCTTACCCCCTGGATGCAGTTCGCCGGAACACTGGCGATCGCAGCCGGAGCGCCATACAGGAAAATCTCGCAGAAGCAATAGCCGAGTGCCACGACAAGAATGTCGATGACGCCGCAGAGTGCCACCACAATGTGGTCATTTACAGAAGAGACCGCGTGGCTGTGGTAAAGCAGTCCGCCGCAGAGTGCGACCAGACCTTTGATGACGAAAGTGATCGGGACATAGATAAAGTATCCACCGAGCAGATCGGCCATGGCCGAACCGATGCCGGCTGCGAAGAATGCGGTGACCGGATCAAGGAAGACACCGCACAGGATCACCACGGCGTCGCCGGGATGGATGTAGCCCTGCGTGCCGTAGATCGGAATCCGTACGGACATGGTCATGACACAGGCAAGTGCCGCGAACAGAGCGGCAAGCACAAGGTTTTTTGTCGTTAGTTTTTTCATAACAGAGCCTCCTCATAGATGCTGGGACCTGGTCTGCTGCTCAGGTCCGGTTCATATGCTGAGGCTCATTGTAGGGCACAAATGGCATTTTTGAAATAACCAATTTACGGAAAAATAACCATACCACTTTTGCGTGATAAAAGATGCGCCTGTGTGCGTAATATCGAGAATCGGCGTCAGCCGAACACTCGCGCGCCAGGCGCAGACAGCGTCAGCTGTCAGCTTCCTTATGCGCTTGTGTGCATCATAAAAGTGCATCGTCATACACTGCCCGGCTTCCACCGACAAACTTATAACGCGTCCGTGCGCACACGACATGTGCTTCACCGATTGTTTTCTGCGCGATCCGCACGGGGACGGCGACTTCACGCAGATGCATTCCGATCAGGGTATCGCCGATATCAATTCCCGCATGGGCACGGATGTGCTCTACAGCTACCGGGTTTGAAAAATGATGGTAGGCCGCGGCAGCGAAGGAACCACCGGCCTTTGGCTGTGGGATGACATTGACCGGCTCATAGCCGTATCGAAGCGCAGCCTCCTTTTCCAGGATCAGCGCACGGTTCAGGTGCTCGCAGCACTGCGCCGCGAGATATACGTCTTTTTCGCCCGCGGCTTTCTGAATTCCGTCAAATACGGCTTCTGCCATCTGTGGACTGGAGTACGAGCCGATGCGCGCCCCGGCGACCTCGCTGGTGGAGCAGCCGATGACAAGCAGGTCTTTTGCCTGCAGCTTTGCTGCTTCAAGCAATTCTTTTGCCGCCTGGTATGCTTCCTGCGTCAACTGTAAAAGCTCTTCTGGTGTTTCTTCTGTTGGATTGATTCCATTTACTGACATTTTCATACAGACCTCCTCGAAATCGTTTATCGCAATCCGACTGTCTTCTGACAGTCGCTTCATGAACGGATGTTCCTCTGTATCATAAGCAGGTTTTGCGCATTCTGTCAAGTCCCTTGTGCAAAACACGGGAAGAAGGAAGATAGGGTTGCAATTTCTTTGCAAATGGTTTATAAAAGAAAACGACATCATAAAACTTTGTATTTTGACAGGAGAGAACGCATATGAGCGAATGGAAACCGATCAAAGAGGGAAAAGTGCGCGAAATCTATGACAATGGCGACAGCCTGATCATGGTGGCAACCGACCGCATCAGCTGTTTTGATGTGATTCTGAACAATGTTGTTTCAAAAAAGGGCACGGTGCTGACACAGATGTCCCGTTTCTGGTTTGATCTGACAAAAGACATTTTGCCGAACCATATGATTTCCGTGGATGTAAACGATATGCCGGAGTTTTTCCGGAAACCGGAGTTTAACGGCAACAGCATGATGTGCAGAAAGCTCACCATGCTTCCGATCGAATGTATTGTCCGCGGTTATATCACAGGCAGCGGCTGGGCAAGCTATCAGAAGAATGGTACGGTCTGCGGCATTACGCTTCCGGAAGGACTCAAAGAGTCGGATCGTTTGCCGGAGCCGATTTATACACCGTCCACGAAAGCGGAGATCGGCGACCATGATGAGAATATTTCCTATGAGCAGAGCATCGCGCATCTGGAGAAATATTTTCCGGGGAAGGGCAGGGAATATGCCTCGAAGCTTCGTGATTACACAATCGCGTTGTATCAGAAATGCGCGGATTACGCATTGCGCCGAGGAATTATTATTGCGGATACGAAGTTTGAGTTTGGACTGGACGAAGAAGGGCGGATCGTTCTTGGCGATGAGATGCTGACTCCGGACAGCTCGCGGTTCTGGCCGGCAGACGGCTATGAGCCGGGACATTCACAGCCATCCTTTGACAAGCAGTTTGCGCGTGACTGGCTGAAGGCGAACCCGGGAAATGACTGGACGCTGCCAGATGACATTGTGCAGAAGACCATTGATAAATATCTGCAGGCGTATGAATTGCTGACGGGGATGAAACTATAAATAGCCTGCATCGCAGGCGGCGCTGAACGATCCTGCGTGTCAGTGGCACGCGTTTAGGACGGACCGAAGCGAAGAACCAGTGGACGTTCGCCTGGCGCCGATCGAAGGGAAGCGCAGACCTGCGGCCTGCTGTTCCGAATAGTTCCCATTTTTGCAGTATTTACAGGAAACGACGGCAGTCATTTTACAGTCAGGGGGAGGTATCCCCCTGACCGAATCCTTCAGGATTGTATCGCGCAGACCACATGATTTTCGATTCCGTCTACCCAGAGCCGCATGCCGTCTGCCTGATATACGCGCACGATGGAGGAAAGCTCCGCGCGGTCGGGGCAGATCTGCGGGAAGAGATTCGACTGTGTTTCGAAAAAGTCCCTTCGGTAGGAAAGCGTGCGGCGGTCACCAAAGATCGCGCCGTAGAAGATGTTGGCCTCTACGAGATCCTGGAACATATGGCTGCCATAGCTGAGCTCCGGCATATACCCGGCGCGGTTGTCGGTTACCTCGCAGATGGCGTCAACGCCGGAGATATCCACGAAGCGAACCGGAACCCCAAGCTCCGGCGAGCTGGTGCCGATGCGTCCGGGGACGGTGAGCAGGATGTGATGGCCGCTTCCTTTGTAATATTGGTTGACAGCCCCGATGGCCTCGGCGATCAGGGGCTTTTTTACATGCTCGAATTCGTAGTATTCCTTTGGTTCGACCTGGATGACAATGTCAATCGGGCGGACGCCAGACTGTCCCATGGAGGATTCGCGGATGTCAAAGAAAACATTCTCCGGCGCAACCTCTGGCATCTGAACCCGGCCGCCGTCCTTTCCGACGTAAAGTGGACGGCATTGCAGGAGATTGACGACAAAATCATTTTCTTTGCTGAGGTTTACCGTATATTCAATGTCGACCGGATTCCCATACGCCTGCTGAAGCTCGTGCAGTGTTTTTTTCATCATGGAGGTGAATTTCCGGTTGGCCAGCAGCTGCTGGCAGCTGACGAAGTATACGTCCCGGTAGCGTCCGGCTTCTTTCAGCCGGTCTTCCGCATCCGTGTCATGCTCGAGTACCGTGTTTTTGTACCAGCGCGGCAGATAGGGAAGCAGCACAGAAAGCGGAACCTCCTCCAGCTCATTTTTTTCCATATTGATTACATCAATTTTATGCTGTGAGAAGCGGTGTTTATCGGCTACGTTTGTCAGCATGGTCACTTCGGGACGGTCAAGGTTTACCAGGCGCGGATAATCGTTCTCGGTGCGGTCCACGGCCTTTGTTCCCAGCCCCATCACGATGCGGAGCATCCCCGCGGACGGATCCATGTCCGGCATCCATTTGTAGGCACTGTAGCTGTAGCCGACGCCGGCGGTACAGGGCATAAAATACGGGCCGTAATAGGCGCCGGAGACACGCTGTACCAGGATCACCATCTGCTCGTCTTTGTTGTCGAGTCCGCGATTGCGGCGGTATTCCAGGGCAGACGGATCCATCGTGCTTGCGTAGACGGTGCGCACTGCGTTTTCAAAGGCTTCCATCCGTTCCTCAATCTCTCCGCGGTTCGGGCAGAAGACCGACTCATATTTTCCGGCGAACGCATTGCCGAAGCCGTCCTCGAGCAGGCTGGAGGAGCGCACGATGATCGGGTTCTGCCCATAATATTCGAGCATATTGCGGAACTGCTCACGCGTCGCGGGTGAGAACGAGCCGTGCAGCAGTCCCTGCTTCAGCTCTTCTGCCTTTTCCATGTAGCCTTCGCTGGTTCGCTGCTCAATACGCAGATTCCAGCAGCCATTGGAGACGATGTAAGTGTAAAAAATATCTGAACCGATGTAGAAGGAGTCGTGCTGCTCCGCATGCTTGTGGTAGCCGTCCAGCTTCTTTTCTACAATTTTGCGGGCGAGCAGCATGCCGCAGGCTTTTCCGCCGATTGCGCCGCTGCCGATCATCCGGTCGCGCAGGGTGAAATAATCCTCCACCTCAAAAAATTCATGGATCAGCTTTTGCATCTTTGGGTCGCGGCTCATCATACTCTCGATGATCATGGACTCGGTATTTTCCGTAAAATAGCCGGCCTGGTAGTCCACCTTGGCCTTGGAGAAAAAGCGGTCATAGCTGTCGTAAGACTGCTCCTGGTTAAAGGTCGAGGAGGATTTGATCAGCGAATAGTAGCGGCTGGCTGCCACGGGGTCCGTCAGCGGCTCAAAATGGTCGTCCGCCCCGCTGCAAAAATGCGGCAGAAACATTGTGGAGGAATAACGCTTCCACACCTTGAGCGGGTGGACATAGATTTCACTGCCGTCGGAGTGAACGTCCAGCAAGAGCTGGGTCGTCTCGCGGATGCGCGCGACCGCGTCAAAGGAGTGCCGTCCCCGGATCAGCGGAAAATATGCCACCGTATCCAGAACAAACAGGTAAGGGCAGGTCACGCAAAAGAAGTTGCCCATCATCAGGTCTGTATACCAGGCGGACTGCAGCTCGGAGAGGCTGTCAAATACATAAAATGCGTCGCGTCCTTCCTTTGTGATGACGTCGTGGATGGCCACGGTGAAGGGCTCAAAGCCAACCTCCGGGTCGAAGCGGTAGACCTTTATGCCGGAATCAGGCAAAACACAGGAAGGGACGCAATTCTCTGACAGGGCCGGTTCTTCCGCCAGCGGGATAATCGGTGCATGCTGCGCAAAGCGGATGTAGATCAGGTTCCTTTGATCGATAAGTGCCTGACGGATATAAGGTTCCACAAAGAAACGGTATTCATCCAGGCTGGTCACCTGCCATACCACGTTGTCGCCGAGACGGATATTGTCCAGGATCCGGTCCAGGCCGGAAAGTCCACTTTTTATTTTTTCAAATGCTGCCATAGAGGAAGCCTCCTTTCGGAAAAATCGAATGTTTTCCGCAGTCGATTTGCAGAATCGCAGAACCGTTTTGGATAACAGAAAAATGATACAGGATATGCTTTTATAATAGTACAGTTGTTTTCGCCAGACAAGAAGAAAGCGTGAAAACAAGGTGGAAAACTGAGAAAGTTCAAAAAAATTTCGGAAACAGGCCGCAAAAACAGAAAATATTTTACCGGTTTTACAGACGACAGGTGCGCAGCCGTTTTTTTGAGCTCCGGAAGCATGGGATCAGGAGATGCTTCAGAGAACGTGGACGATGAAAAAAAGAAAAAACTTCGCTTGTAATTTACATATGAATGAGATAAGATGGATTACGGGTTGTAAATGCAAAAGAAAAAGGAAGTATATTGAATTATGAGATTAGTAGTGAAGGTAGGCACCTCTACATTGGCGCACAGCACAGGGAATCTGAATATTCGCCGGGTGGAGACACTTTGCAAGGTTTTAAGTGACATAAAAAATGCGGGACATGAGATTCTGCTTGTTTCTTCCGGAGCGACCGGGATGGGTTCCGGAAAGCTCGGACTTCTCAAAAGGCCGGAGGATATCTCTACGAAGCAGGCGGCGGCGGCGGTGGGCCAGTGTGAGCTCATGTACACGTACGACAGGCTGTTTCAGGAATACAATCACTGCGTTGCCCAGGTACTGCTGACGCGTGCGGATATTGAGGATGAAACCCGCCGGGCGAATCTGCACAGCACATTTTCCCGGTTGCTGGATTTTCATGTGCTTCCGATCATCAATGAGAATGACTCGGTCGCTACAGAAGAATTTTTTATCGGGGAAAATGACAGTCTGGCGGCACTGGTTTCTACGATTGTCAGCGCAGATATGGTGATTCTTCTCTCGGATATTGACGGACTGTTTACCGCGGATCCGCATAAAAATCCGGACGCGAAGCTGATATCGCGTGTGGAAGAGATCACGCCTGGGCTTCGGGCACTTGGCGGCGGCGCGGGGAGCGATTTTGGCAGCGGCGGGATGTCGGCGAAGCTGAATGCCGCGCAGATCGCCATGGATGCCGGCTGCGATATGATTATCGCGAACGGGGAGCATCCGGAGATTCTGTATGACATTATTGCAGGGAAAGATGTGGGTACCCGCTTTGCAGCTAAGAAGAATTGAAGTTGCCACGCACACTCTGACCATGCATTTGCTGCGTGGTTAGGGTTGAAAACGTAATGAATGGAAGCAGGGACGACTGGCCAGAAAGGATGGAGTATGACTACAGCAGAGATATTGAAGAGGGCGAAAGCAGCGGCGCCGGAGCTTCAGACAGTGACGACAGAGCAGAAAAATGCGGCTTTGAAGGAGATGGCAGACGCGCTGCTCTGGCATGCGGATGAGATTTTAAGTGAGAATGCAAAGGACATGGAGCGTGCAAAAGGCAAAATCTCCGAGGTGATGCGCGACCGTCTGCTGCTGACATCCGGCAGAATTCAGGCGATGGCAGAAGGAATACTGGATGTGGTCGCTCTGCCGGATCCGGTTGGCCGGGTGTTGAAGAAAACGGAGCGCCAGGATGGACTCCTGATCGAGAAATGCTCTGTTCCGCTCGGCGTGATCGCGATCATTTATGAGAGCAGGCCGAATGTGACCAGTGATGCCGCCGCTCTGTGCATCAAAAGCGGCAACGCCTGTGTACTGCGTGGCGGCAAGGAAGCCTTCCTTTCCGCAAACGCAATTACGAATGCGCTGCGGGATGGACTGAAAAAAGCCGGTCTTTCGGAGGATCTGGTACAGCTGGTGCAGGATACAACCAGAGCGAGCGCAAACGAACTGATGACGGCCAACGGCTATGTCGATCTGCTGATTCCCAGAGGCGGTGCGGGGCTGATTCGTGCCTGCGTGGAAAATGCTACGGTCAGCTGCATTGAGACGGGTACCGGTATCTGTCATGTTTACGTTGACCGTGCGGCGAACCAGGAGATGGCACTGAATATCATCGAGAATGCGAAAACCAGCCGTCCCAGCGTGTGCAACGCGGAGGAGGTCTGCGTCGTTCACCGGGATATCGCGGAAGCGTTTCTTCCGAAGCTGAAGGAACGCCTGATTGATGAGAGGCTTCAGAATCTGGAGGCGCCAGTGGAGCTTCGGCTGGATGAGAGAGCTGCGGAAATTCTGATTGGACAGGAGGAATCTTCTCAGGAGGTTGCGACAGATGGCGACCTTTCAGAACAAAACAGCTCTGAGGCTGCTGACGCTGCTATCTCCGAAGAACCGGTTCTGACCGGGTACTTTGACCGGAGCGAACTCCTTTCTGCGCAGGAAACCGGGAAAAACGACGGGACTGCAGCGGAAGCGGGAAGCCTGGATTCCGGTTTGCCGGTCACGAATCCGGAACACCCGGTTACAACGCATTTGCAGCGGATCCGGGATGGGATTCAGGGCGGTGCAGGACAGCTTCTGGTACCGGCCGGGGCGAATGATTTTGATACGGAGTTTCTGGACTATATTTTAGCTGTAAAAGTGGTCGATTCTCTGGATGACGCGATCGCGCATATTTCCGCGCATTCGACCGGGCATTCCGATGCGATTATCACGGAGGATCACGAAGCGGCGGATCGATTCACTCGTTCCATTGATTCTTCCGCTGTCTATGTGAACGCATCGACGCGGTTTACCGACGGCGGCGAGTTCGGACTTGGATGTGAGATGGGGATTTCTACACAGAAGCTTCATGCCAGGGGACCGATGGGGCTCGAAGAGCTGACCTCTTATAAATATATTATTCATGGAAATGGGAATATCCGCTGATTTTACGACGGAACCCTGGGTCTGCCATCTTGCATAAGCAGCCGGTTTTCGGATTCCGGACGGGAGTCAGAAGCGGCTTTGCAATTGTTCGCAGCCAGGTGAAGCATCAGGGTGTTTTTGAAGAAAGGATTTTGCGATGTCTATATGTGAATTGGGGTTTATCGGCTGCGGTAATATGGGTTCCGCGATTGCTCGCGCGGCCGTAAAAAAAGTCGCGCCGGCGAAAGTGCTGCTGGCAAATCGCACTGCGGCAAAGGCTGAAGCGTTAGCGGCTGAATTAGGTTGTCAGTCAGGAAGCAATGAGGAGGCAGTTAAATTTTGCAGATACATTTTCCTGGGTGTAAAGCCGGGAATGATGGAAGATATGCTGACGCCTTTGCAGAAAATTTTACGGGAAAGGTATGAGGAGGAAGGTGTTCGCTCAATGGTGAATGACCCGGACCAGGGAAGAATGTCCCAGCCAGAGACGGCTTCCTTTGTTTTAGTAACGATGGTGGCAGGGCTTTCGATCGCGGAGATCCAGCGCATGGCGGGCGGTGCGTACCCGGTGATCCGCATTATGCCGAACACGCCGGTTTCCATCGGGAAGGGCATGACACTTGCCTGTGTATCGCCGGAAGTGACCGAAGAGCAGCTACGGGAGTTTGAAGCATTTATGGCCGGGACCGGGCGGCTGGATTATATTCCGGAGCATCTGATTGACGCTGCGAGCGCGTTGTCCGGGTGCGGACCGGCTTATGTGTATCTGTTTATCGAGGCTCTCTCAGACGGCGCAGTGGAATGCGGCCTTCCGAGACAGAAAGCCTTGGAGTATGCCTGCCAGACGCTGATCGGGGCGGCATCCCTGGTACTGGAGAGCGGCAGCCATCCGGGTGCGCTGAAGGATGCGGTGTGCTCGCCGGGAGGTACCACAATCGCAGGAGTGCACGCGCTTGAGCGCGGCGGGCTGCGCTGTGCGGCCATGGATGCGGTCAAGGCGGCGTACGATAAGACATGCGGGCTGTGATGAACGGACATTGGGGCGTGCGGCAGCCGTTTTTGGTGGAAAGAAATATAATAGCAGCCAGTATCGTAATTCTGTGTATACTTTGAGCATTATGCATAAGGCTTTTCGATACAGTCTGCTACAGTCGTTAGAGAAGGGGGAAAACAAAATGCCAGGAAGAGCAGGAAGCGGTTCGGGAAGAAGCGGCGGCGGGCATTCCATGTCCGGTGGCAGAACCGGAGGTTCGTCCGGTGGTGGAAGAGCAATGGGCGGATCGGGATCGGTCCGGGGAGGCTCAGGTGCCGGCGGCAGAGGGCCGGCTGGCGGCGGAAACAGAGGAGCTGGCGGCGGAATGAATGCCGCACGCCAAAACGCGGGTGGCATGAGCCAGGGGCGTTCTCCGGCAGCCGGGGGCGCAGGGCGCCAGATGACGCCTGGCGGAAGCCGTGGAATGGCTGGCGGAGCTGGCAGAACACCGGCTGGTGAAGCTGGCAATCGTCATGGAATGGCTGGCGGTATGGGCAGAGGTCCTGCCGGAGGACCGGGACACGGTGGCATGGGGCAGCCGGGTGGCGCTCCGCGTCCGGCAGGGATGAGAAGACGGCCGCCGCATCCGCCCATACTGCCGTTTGGCATGCACCAGGTGCCGGGGATGCGCATGATGGGCTATGACGAATCTTACCGGGTGCTGATGGCTCTGGAAGCGCTGATGGGCGGACGGTTTGATCCGGCGCATATCCGTCTGGTAGAGCGGTTTTTCGGCAGACAATTTGCACCGCATGAGTATGCGGATTTATATTACTGGATGCGGGACTATATGAGAATGTGGTAATGCAATCAGAAGAGATAACCTGTCCAGGCTGTGCAGATGATGCGTGAAGCCAGGCAGGTTATCTGACTGTTATGCGCACGGCCGCGAAGGGAATATTATGGCTTACACCATACGCGGTTCTACGCTGCCGCTGCGGTCGTTGCGAAATGGGCGCCATTGGCGCTCAGCAACGGTACGGGTGAGTAGGAGGCAGAAAGGAAGGATAAATAATATGCGAGCTTATGAACGTTTGCTGAAATACGCGAGAATTTACACGACCAGTGATGAGGCGAGTCAGACGATTCCTTCGACGGAACGGCAGCTGGATCTTGCCAGGGTGCTGGCCGCGGAG
The DNA here is from genome assembly GCA_021200475.1 of Lachnospiraceae bacterium. Taxonomy (GTDB): domain Bacteria; phylum Bacillota; class Clostridia; order Lachnospirales; family Lachnospiraceae; genus Choladousia. The sequence goes on along the minus strand of JAJQGP010000087.1, from coordinate 1,207 downwards.
ATGAGAGAGCTTGGAGTCAGCCGGGTGCGTGCGGATGAGAATGGCTATGTCTATGGGGAAATCCCTGCGACGGCCGGATATGAAAACGCGCCCGCAATCGGTTTTATTGCGCATATGGATACGGCACCGGATTTTTGCGGGGAAAATGTTCATCCGGTGGTGACCGAGAATTATGATGGGAAGGAAGTTGTGCTTGGAGAGAGCGGGCGGGTTCTTGCTGTAAAGGATTTTCCGCATTTATCCGAACTGAAAGGGCGTATGCTGATCACTACAGATGGCACGACATTGCTTGGTGCGGATGACAAAGCCGGGATTGCGGAGATCCTGACGATGGCGGAAGAAATCCTGAGGGCTGATCAGAACGGAATCCCGGATGATATTCAAGCCAGTGCTTTCCCGCATGGAAAGATCTGTCTGGGCTTCACGCCGGATGAGGAGATCGGGCGCGGCCCGGATGCCTTTGACGTGGCAGGGTTTGGCGCGAGGTTTGCTTACACGGTAGATGGCGGAGCGGAAAATGAAGTGGAGTATGAAAACTTCAATGCCGCGGCCGCGGAAGTGGAGGTTCACGGATTTTCCGTGCATCCGGGCAGCAGCAAAAATACGATGATTAACGCAGCCCTGGTTGCGATGGAATTTAACGGGATGCTCCCGTCCGGGGATACGCCGCGGGATACGGAAGGGTATGAGGGCTTCTACCATTTGCATGGCATTTCCGGCGATGTCAGTGAGGCAAAGCTGGAGTATATCGTGCGGGATCACAGCCAGGCAATGTACGAGTGCCGGCTGGAAACCCTGCGGCATATTGAGAAGCTTCTGAACGAAAAGTACGGTGAGGGAACCGTGAAGCTGACGATCCGTGAACAATACCGGAATATGCGGGAGCAGATCGAAGGCTGTATGCATTTGATTGACAATGCGGAAAAGGCGGTGCGTGCGGCCGGACTGGAGCCGAAGACCGTTCCGATTCGCGGCGGTACAGATGGGGCGCGTCTTTCCTTCATGGGGCTGCCCTGCCCGAATCTCGGCACCGGAGGATACGCCTGCCACGGGCCATACGAGCATATCACGGCAGAGGGGATGGATGCGGTTGTCTGTGTGCTGAAAGAGATTGTGAGACTTTATTCGGAAGTAAAATAATGATACAAGATTTGGGAAATCTTAAAAAATGAGATAAAAGGATTGAATTATGCGCAAATATGAGTAT
>JAJQGP010000161.1 GCA_021200475.1 Lachnospiraceae bacterium | reverse complement strand
CTATCACATCAAAGAGTTTATTCTTACGTCAAATAACTTCGTGAAACAACCCTGATATTTAAAATTCCTCCATTGATTTATTAACGGAATTATGCTAAGATATCAGTAACTTCGAAGCCCGACTGTTCTCATGCAAAGGCACAGCGGCTTAAAAGTTCTGACATCACTTCGACGTATTATGTGCTATCAGCGTCCGTCAACGCTGGCATAATGCGTCGAAGTTTTTATTCATCTAAATAATCACCTCCAGTAATAGAATCCAAAAGGTTCCACACCACAACCGCAAACACCGCCGCGAAAAGGTATTCACCACCAACTGCTGAATATCCCCTGACCTCCAGCATCTTTGCGGAGAGGACATGCAGCACTCCCAGGCCGGAGCCGGCGGAAGCCAGGAACTTTATTCCCTCTGCCGCCGTTCTGATCACCTTTCTGGCAAATTCTTTCTCTTTGCGGATGCGCCGCGCTTCCTTTGCCCGGAGTTCCCTCTCCGCGTCGCTTCGCACCAGGGACACATATACCCGGTTTTGGGAATTTTCGCATACGGGCTGATATTCCATGTCCTCCCGCAGTTCATACATTTCGCATACATCACTCATCACTGCTTTCCTCCTGATTTTAATTAGATCGCCAGGCGAAGCTGGCCACTTTTCTCAACCTCGAGCATTCTCATGCTCTCTGCCTCTGTTTTACGCTGTTCTCTCTCCTGGCGCTCCCTGTCCAACTGGCAGTCACATACCTCACCCGGATCGAGATGCGCGTGGCAGTAAGGACAGATCCTGTAAAAAGCCATTTTCCATCTCACCTCCCTATTAAATCATGCATTTCTTGTCAAAATACTTTTTGGGGATACGCCCCTTGGGATAAACCTCGGTAAGTTTCCCATCTGCAATTAGTTCTGATCTCATAGAGCGAACCATTTCATACGATTTATCACGCCCCACGCCAAGCAGTTCCTGAACATCTTTTGTAGTATAATAAGAGCGATCTGCTGAACTTAGGGTCTTAATAACTCCTGCCGCCATATCATCGTTCCCCCTTTGCATCCTTAAGCGCAAATTCCGCAATAGCCTGTATATGCCCCACAACGCATGGATAAAAATCAAGGCCATCCAAATTATATTTTTCTGTAAAAGCCCGACGTCCATCTTTGTCTAACGTTGCTGCCTCCAGAATCTCTTCTAAAGCCTTTTGCAGAATTTTCACTTTTTCCTTGTCTTTCATACGCAGCTCTCATTTCATGTTCTTCTCCACCCAGAGTTTCAAACTCTGCGTAATTTCGTTTACTTCATCCAGAGTTTTCAGAATTGCATTCAGGTCATCCTTTTCGTCTTCGCTGATGACCCCGTCCTCCGTGATGTCAAGAAGCAGTTCCTTTGCCTCTGTGATTCGGCGGAAAGAAGCCTGTGCCCGGACGGTAATTCGATCCAGGTCCTGATTGTCTACCTTCGGGAAGTCCTTCCCCAAAGGGCACATTTCCCTACAATAGTTTGATTTCAATTCCGGAGCGTGATAGCAATCAGCCATCAAAAGGACTTCCTCCGGATACGGATTTGTGATACCGTTCTCCATCCGGTATAAACAGCCTCTGTCTATTGCCATCATATCAGCTGCTCCTTCTCTGCTACTCAGCTGCTCATTGTGCGCTGACGCCGCGCATCGTGCCTGATAGAAGATGTTGGAGCTTGTCTTTGCTGTAATATTTGACATTTTCTCATCACCTCATTTCGTTATACAATCAGCATCAGAAAACGAAATATTTTCTACCTGAGTATTAAACAGTTGTGCTATCATTATCGCTTTCTTGAGTGGTGGGGTTCGCTTCCCCGATTCATACATCCCAATAGCTGCAGAGCTGACGCCGATTTCTTTAGCCAAGTCTCTTTGAGACATATCCCTTTCAGCTCTGAGTTCTGCCAGAGATTTAATTGGGTCCATATATATCCTCCTTTCTGCTCACATTTTGTTGTTTCACTTGTATAATACTCACATTTCGTTTAGTTGTCAAGTGCTTTTTTAACTTTTTGTGAGCATTCTATTTTTTTCTTTTTTTGCTCACAAATTGTGATAAAATAAGGTTGGAGGGGAGACAATGGAGAATAAAATAGGGAAAATAATTTCAAGATTGCGTTCAGAGAAGGGGATGAATCAAAGGGAACTTGCCAGTGTTCTTGGTGTGAGCAATGGAGCCATCGGAATGTGGGAAACCGGGAAAAGGGAACCAGACTTAGATATGGTTTCCAAAATTGCAGCCTTTTTTAATGTATCCGTGGATTTTCTGGTCGGAAATACAGAACAGACTGATTCGAATGTGCCTGCCGTAAGCTGTCCTGAAATAGCCAAGCGCATTTCAGATCTCGCTTCGTCTTCTCACAAAAACATAAATGAACTAAGAGCATCATTGAAAACCCAGATTTTGTCAGGATATTGCTCAAACATGGATGATTTCATACAAGATGTATATGCAATATCTGATTTTTTCGGTGTGACAGATGAATATATTCTGGGCGGCAAAGAGTTTGAAGCTCGCACAGATTACTCATCTATGTTGGATGCTAACGACAGCAAATTTTTGTCATTGTTCAGACAGCTTAACGAATGCAACAGAGACATCATCTTCGGTGATATGCAAAGATATTTAAAGGAACAGCGCTATGAGGAATCCGTTGCAGCGGAGCCTCTGCTCAAACAAGCAAAATAGTAAGCTTCGAATGGTACCGAAGCTTTATTTTCAAGGGTAAAAAACGAAGGAGTAGAAAAAAGTATGAATAAGAAAATTGCTTTTCTGTTGCTGACTGTGTCACTGCCGTTTTCAGCAATCCAATGTTGCGCAGCTGAGTCTGTGGAGCAACAATCAGACATAATATATTTGTCTCCTGCTGACGTGGTGAATACTGAACAAATGGATTATGGCATCACATTCAATAACGATGATGTCCTCGGAGATCCAGACCAGCTTAGCGCAGAAATATCTGATACGCTGAATCAAATGGGGGTACAAAATGTAACATCCTATCAGCTATTGTACGATGCTGACAGCCAATTTCAATCCGTTCTTGTCAATGCGGATAACGTTATGATCTGCATTTCATGTAATTATGTAAACGAATCATGGAATTGTACAACCGTTTATAACCCGACAGACAGCGGTGAATATTACTGGGTAAGTAGTGATGACCAATATGTTTATGAGATTATTGATTACAAATCGGGGAATTACATTATGACAGATAGCGCGCAGTCCGTCCTTGATCAGTATGTAGACATAAATAACTGGTTCTCTATATATGATTTTGCATTCTATGATTCCGACGGAAGCGAATTATTCTCATACAAGATAGGTGAGGAATATTCCATAATTGCCTCTGATATTGAATCAGAACTCGAAATGCCAGCGTTTTCTTATCACGGTGGCTCTATTGGCGATGATTTTTCCGATTTTTTGGCTAATTATAATTTAGATTCTGCTACCATCCTGGTTTATGGCGCTCAGGCCGACTCTGATAGCCAGCAAACTATTAATGATGCAATGGCAGAAATGTACATGAATGAATTAGATGGCCTCTCCGCTGATGATAAATTAAATATATTATCTTCAATCAGTACAGACGGGGTGATAATTTACATAGAGTGGGATCTTGCTGTTTTCTATGGATGTATTATAGAAGAGCCAGATCTTTTTGAAGATAAAATTTTTTGCGATGACAAATGCATTTACGCCATTATCGCACAAGATGGTGTAATCATTGATTTCGGATTTGGAAGTAATAGCTAAACAAATGTAGAGGTGAATATGACCACAGGAACCCGCATCAAGGAACTGCGTCTGGCGCACGGATATCGGCAGTCCGACCTAGCCAAACTGGTCGGCTGCTCATCGCAGGTGATCTCGAACATCGAGCGGAGCGTGACTGTCGTGTCTGCAGATTTGGCACTGAAAATAGCAAATGAGTTTCATGTACAGGTAGAAGAAATTATGATTGACTCCACTCCAACCACCGTTTATCTGACGGAGGATGAGTCTCTGCTGTTATCAAACTACCGAAAATTGTTATCAAGTGACCAAAAATTGTTATTAAACATATCAAATCGGCTCTTAGAGCTTTAATTTACAACTGAATAGTGTATTTAACTGGGGAGCTGGGGGACGTCTCTCACCCAAACCGAGTACCTGACGGGGAGGGGGATTATTATGAGTACATATGAGGAATTCATGGTCTTATTGACGATTGCTTCATTGATTGTCTCGATTCTGAATATGAAAAATAAGAAATAGCCGTCCTGCACCCTGGAAGAAGTAGGAACGGCCATTTCTTTTGGATTTTGTAACTATTGACGCCGGGTCGGGTGAGTGCCGTCACCTTCCGGCTCCCTTGTTAAATACATTATAAAAATTATTTTCAAATTTGTCAATCACATTTTGTGATTCCGGGAGAAAAATCATGCCTGCTTACAAATACCAGACCAAAGACGGCAAAACGAAGTGGTACGCCAATTTTTACTACACTGACTGGCGTGGAGAAAAGAAGCACAAGTGCAAGAGAGGCTTCCAGACGCGCCGGGAGGCCCTGGAGTATGAGCGGAATTTCATTGACCAGGGTTCTAAAGATCCCACAATCCTGTTTTCTTCGCTCGTGGAAAACTACCTGACAGAATACGGTGCCCGTCTGAAGCCTACGACATTGGAAAACAAGCGTTTCCTTATTGAAACGAAACTTACCCCTTATTTTGGGCAAATGCGCATCTGCGACATAGACCCTATCACTGTGCATAGATGGCAAAATGAACTTCTGGACTATCAGGATGCTGACGGAAAAGGATATTCGCAGACCTATTTGAAATCAATTCACAGCCAGCTCTCTGCCATAATGAATTACGCAGTAAAATTCTATCAACTCCGGAGCAACCCCTGCGTAGCGGCTGGTGGGATTGGAAAGAGCCATGCAGACGAGATGAAGTTCTGGACGAAGGATCAGTTCGATCAGTTTTTGGAGAATGAGAAAAAGATGCCTATCATGCAGCTTTCAGTATACTTTTCTATGGTGGCTTGCGCTGCGGCGAAGTACTGGCACTTACTCCAGATGACATTCTTGACGATGCCTCTATCAGTGTCAATAAAAACTATGAAGTAGTATCTGGCACAGAATATATCCTTACCCCCAAGACTGAAAAAGGAAATAGGGTTGTCACGATCCCTCGATCCCTTTATGAGAAACTGGAGGAATTCATCGCCGGGATGCTTCTGGAACATGATGAACGTATCTTCTATTTCGGGCACGGCGGTCTGTCGGGCGAATTCAAACGCGTCACCGAAAAAGCAGGGCTACCGCCGATCCGCCTGCATGACATCAGGCACTCACATGTGAGTATGCTGGTTGATATGGGTTTCTCTATAAAAGAGATTGCGGACCGAATCGGGCATGAATCCCCCGAAACAACATGGAGGATTTACAGCCACCTTTACCCAGGCAAGGACCGCGAGCTGGCTGATGAACTGGATAAGGTAAGGGTACGAAAAAAGCCAAATCAGGCTCCAGATACCGGTTTTTAACATCAAATTAACATCACGGGGCAAAAATAAAACCCGGGAAGCCTTGAAAATCAAGGGTTACTCGGGTTATATCATTATTCTATTTCCATTATAATTGGAAGTATCATTGGCCTTCTCTTCGTTCGCTTCCACAGGAATTCACCGAGGGAATCCCGAATGGCATTTTTCATCTTTGCCCAGTCCAGAATGCGGTGGGAATTGCAGTATTCCATCGCTTCCTCCACAACTGCGCAGGCCTCTTCCATCAGGTCTTCTGCCTCCCGGACATACACAAAGCCTCTGGACACGATATCCGGTCCGGAAAGGATCTGGCCACTGTATTTTTCCAGCGTCAGCACGGCAATGACAATGCCGTCCTCTGCCAGATGCTGGCGGTCACGCAGCACGATATTGCCAACATCACCGACGCCAAGTCCATCGACCAGAATAGACCCTGTCTGTACCTGTCCGGTCACCGCCGCAGAATCTGCGTCAAGCTCCAGCACATCCCCGGCTCTGAGCATCAGAATGTGATCCTTGGGGATGCCAAGCTCCTCCACCAGCTCCGCCTGCGCTTTCAGGTGGCGGTACTCGCCGTGCACCGGAATCGCATATTTCGGTTTCACCAGAGAATAGATCAGCTTGATATCCTCCTGGCAGGCATGGCCGGAAACATGGGTATCCTGGAACACCACTTTGATTCCTTTTTCAGAAAGCTCATTGATGACCTTGGAAACCGCTTTCTCGTTGCCTGGAATCGGGTTCGAGCTGAAAATCACGACGTCATTCGGATGAATCGCAATCTTTTTGTGCATATTCGCAGCAATCCGGGAGAGTGCAGCCATCGGCTCGCCCTGGCTGCCTGTCGTAATCAGAACGAGCTGCTCGTCCGTGTAGTTTTTCATTTCATCCAGATCGATCAGCGTATTCTGCGGAATATTGATATATCCCAGCTCAGACGCGATCGATATGACAGTCACCATGCTGCGCCCCTCGATCACGACCTTTCTGCCATATTTATAAGCCGTATTGATGATCTGCTGCACGCGGTCCACATTAGAAGCAAACGTTGCTACGAAAATCCTGCGATTCACATTTTCCGAAAACAGATGATCAAATGTCTTGCCCACCGTCCGCTCTGACGCTGTAAAACCCGGATTCTCTGCGTTCGTGCTGTCGCACATCAGAGCCAGCACCCCTTTTTTGCCAAGCTCCGCGAAGCGCTGCAGGTCAATGGCGTCGCCAAAAACCGGCGTATAATCCACCTTGAAGTCGCCCGTGTGTATCACAATCCCCGCCGGAGAATAAATCGCCAGCGCCACCGCGTCCGCAATGCTGTGGTTGGTGCGGATAAATTCCACACGGAAATCGCCCAGATTGATCATCTGTCCCTGTTTCACCACCTTGCGCCTCGTGGTACGCAGCTGGCCGCTCTCTTCCAGCTTGTGTTCAATCAGTCCCATCGTCAGTTTCGTCGCATATAACGGTACATTCACATCATTCAAAATATAGGAAATTGCCCCGATATGGTCTTCATGACCGTGCGTAAACACGAACCCCTTTACCTTCTCCAGATTCTCTTTCAGATAAGTGACATCCGGAATGACAAGATCCACCCCGAGCATGTCTTCCTCCGGAAATGCCAGACCGCAGTCCACAACAATAATGCTGTCATTATACTCAAATGCCGTGATATTCATACCGATCAGGCCAAGTCCGCCAAGCGGTATAATTTTTAATCTCCCCGTATTGTTCTGTCTGTTCTGTTCTTTTTTCAATATCTCATACCTCTTTCCTGCGTTTTCACGCACAAATAGTAAGGTGTCCCTAAAGGCACCAATTCATATAGCTGTTTTCGTTTTATGGCAGGCACAAACCATTCCACCTGCCGCTTTTATCCGTTCAGAGCTGTATGTCCACGTCCTCCAAAAGCTCTGCAAAGATCTTTGATAATGCCTCCAGTTCGTTTTCATCCTCTACGAACTCATAAGCGGCTTCCGCTTCTCCGTCCTTCGATGTGTCTTTCAGGATGTAAACCTCCGCATCCTCTTCCTCATCCTCGGACTCTGTCACCAGCAGATAGGAGACGCCATTAATCCTGGTCTCTTCCAGGACATAAAACCAGATCGCCTCTCCGTCTTCTGCCGGGCGAAATGCTATTTTTTCCATATTCTCCCTGTCCTTATTTGTTATCGGTCACACCCGAGCAAATCAGCCTTATTTTTACCTCTACAGGAGTGCCCCATAACTCTTATTTGCCGTATGACCCCAGCCAGACCAGCCTCACTTAAACGTTTTCGTTCGTTCCCGCACATTCACCCGTTCCGCTCTGGCACTGCTTCAAATCCAGATATCCCTGAAGAATGTACACAGCGGCAATCATATCCACGTACTCTTTGCGATTTTCCCGTCGAACACCGCTTTCCATCAGTGTCCGGTTCGCCGCGACAGTCGTCAGGCGTTCGTCCCACATAACAACAGGCAGCCCTGTCCGTCTTTTCAGCATCTCACCAAATTCCAGTGATTTCTCTGCCCGCTCCCCGACGGTATTATTCATATTCTTCGGATAGCCAAGCACAATCTCCGTCACACCATACTGTCCGACAAGCTCTTCTATGCGCGCAAGCGTCCTGCGCAGCTTATTCTCCTGTGTCCGCGTGATGGTCTCTATGCCCTGCGCCGTCAGTCCCAGCGGATCGCTTACCGCTACACCGACCGTCTTAGAGCCATAGTCCAGTCCCATAACGCGGATCATTCGTCTCTCCGCTCCCATGATTTATTCCTGATGTATTCCCGCAAAAGCTCCTCGACAAGCTCGTCTCGCTCCACTTTCATAATCATGCTGCGCGCGTTATTATGGCTGGTAATATAAGTCGGGTCACCTGACATAATATAGCCAACGATCTGATTGACCGGATTATATCCCTTCTCCGCCATCGCGTTGTAAACCACATCCAGCACTGTCTTCACGCGTGTCTCCGGATCCGTCGTATATTTAAAGTACTGTGTGTTATTAATCTCTGCCATCTTTTCACGTCCTTTGTACCCACATTTCTAGACTTTTTTATTCTAATATATCTGACGAAATAATTCAATCCTTTTTAAAAAAGATTCGTAAACTTTCAGCTTTCGTGCATTAGCAAATAAATATGTGGCGAGATCTGCCTTCCCAGTTTTCCGGTCAATATCTGATTGGTGAAATCCTTCTCCGCCAGAACTGCCGCCCGGATATATTCCCTTGTGTACCCAAGAAAATACGCCGCACCGTCAATCTCTTCTTTTTCCTCAAAAAGCACTTCTACCGTTTTTCCGGCGCATTCTGCTTCAAACTGGCTGCGATTCCGCTCTCCGAGCTCCATAAGGATGTCACTGCGCACTCCCTTTTCCGCTTCCGCAAGCTGCCCCGGCATGGCCGCCGCGCGCGTTCCCTGCCTTCTGGAATACTTAAAAATATGCGTTTCATACAAATGAAGCTTCTCTAAGAAGCTCACCGTCGTATCGAATTCCTCCTGCGTCTCCTGCGGAAAACCAACAATTACATCGGTCGTAATCGCGGGACGATCAAATACGTTCCGCAGGATCCTGCATTTTTCCTCAAATTCCTCTGCGGTATACCGACGGTTCATTCGCTTTAAAACAGAAGTACAGCCACTTTGCAGGGAAAGGTGAAAATGCGGGCAGACCTTTGGCAGTGCCCGCAGAGCGGCAGCAAATTCTTCCGTAACAATCCCTGGCTCCAGGGAACCCAGACGAATACGGGTGATTCCCGGCACCTCATGCACCGCCTGAATCAGGGAAAGAAGGGACATCCCGCCATTGCTGTCACAGAACCCATACGGACCGGAAACCACATCAAAATCACTGCCATAGGAACTCAGATGAATCCCCGTCAGAACCACCTCGCGGCAGCCGTTTTCCGCCAGAATTCCGACTTCACGCAGGACATCCTCCGGCCTGCGGCTCCTCACACGGCCGCGTGCGTACGGGATAATACAATAGGTACAAAACTGATTGCAGCCATCCTGCACCTTAATATAAGCGCGCGTATGTTCCTCCGTACAGGTAATGGAAAGGTTCTCATATTCGTGATTATGATTGATGTCGATCTTTCCGACTACACGGCCATTCACTGTTTCAAACTCAGGAGCTGCGGATTCTTTTCCTTCCCGTGCTGCCTCGAACATCCGCAGAGCTTCCAGCAGATCCTTTTTGCAATTATTTCCAAGCACCAGGTCTGCCATACCGTCCTCTTCGACCGGGTGCTCCGCTGTCTGCACATAGCAGCCTGCCGCTACTATGATCGCGTCCGGGTTCATTTTCCGGGCTTTGTGCAGCATTTGCCGCGACTTGCGGTCCGCAATATTCGTTACTGTGCAGGTGTTAATCACATACACATCCGCGCCCGGCGCGAACGGCACAATCTCATACCCCGCTTCCTCCAGAAGCTGCCGCATGGCTTCCGTCTCATATGCGTTTACCTTACAGCCCAGATTGTGAAGCGCTGCTTTTTTTCCCATAGTCAATTCCTCTTTTCGATCGCCGGCCCTGCTCCATATAGGCATCTTGCTCCCATCTTCCCGCAGTGAAACGATAATTTCACATAAAACAGCCGTCATATTTTACAAAGAATACATCAGAACTTCCGCTGATTTATTCTTGACTTTTTGCGCGCCAGACAGTAAGATAAGAAAGGTTCCATCATTAAAAACTACATGGAGGGGTGATATTATGAAAACAGTACAGATTTCTTTAAATTCAATTGATAAAGTAAAATCTTTCGTAAATGACATTACGAAGTTTGACAACGATTTTGATCTCGTGTCCGGCCGCTATGTCATTGATGCAAAGTCTATCATGGGGATCTTCAGCCTGGATCTTTCCAAACCGATTGATCTGAATATCCATGTGGAAGATAATATCGATGAAATCCTGACTGTACTTGACGCATACATTATCCAGTAATGTGTCGGTCACAGAGCAGATTTTCGTAAATAAAAGTAAAACTTCGGAGACGGCGGGCAGCCGTCTCCCTTTTTATGTACACGGCCGCGCAGGGAATATTCTGGCTAACGCCAGACGCGGCCGGCGCGGGCGAGCAGGCGGCGACAAGCCGCCTCATGCTCGATTGCACACGGCCGCGCAGGGAACATTTCCAGCTTACACCAGACGCGGGCGAACAGGCGGGTATGGAAATTTGCGGCTTGCGCCGCACCCGTCCTGAATTACTCTGCCCATATCGTCTCTGCGGTCTCGATGGCCGTCTCCACCATCTGGTCAATCTTCTCCTGCAGCTTGAGCTCCGAACGCTGGATCACCTTCCGGTTTGGTTTTGTCACCGGGTGCTTTGCCACAAAAATCGTACAGCAATCTTCAAATGGCAGGATCGATGTCTCAAAGGTACCGATTTTCTTTGCAACCTCGACGATCTCCTGTTTGTCAAAGCCAATCAGCGGGCGGAAGACAGGCAGGTCGCATACCTCGTTTGTCGCAGCAAGGCTCTGTATGGTCTGGCTTGCCACCTGGCCAACGCTTTCGCCCGTGATCAAAGCCATAGAGCCGTCCAGCGCAGCAAAGCGCTCCGCGATCCGCATCATGTAGCGCCGCATAATGATTGTCAGTTCATCGTGCGGACACTTCTCATAAATGTAAAGCTGTATCTCTGTGAAATTTACCACGTGGAGGCGGATTGGCCCGGTATATCTCGCCACAAGCTTCGCCAGATCCACTACCTTTTGCTTCGCACGGTCACTTGTGTAAGGCGGTGCATGAAAATAGACCGCGTCAATTACCACGCCGCGCTTGCCAATCATATATCCGGCTACCGGACTGTCAATCCCACCGGAGAGCAGCAGCATCGCCCGCCCGCTCGTGCCGACCGGCATACCGCCGGGACCAGGGATAATTTTGGAATAAATATAGATCTTTTCCCGAATCTCAACATGAAGCAGAAGCTCCGGACTGTGGACATCCACCGTCATTTACGGCAACGCGTCCAGGATCCGGCCCCCCAGCTCGCTGTTGACCTCCATCGAATCAATGGGATAGCTCTTTTTTGCCCGGCGCGTCACCACCTTGAATGTCTGATGATGCGTCTCGTATACTTCTGAGAGGAAACGGACGACGTCATTGCCAAGCTCATCCAGACCGTTATCCTCCACTTTCATCACCGGACAGAAGCCGACAATTCCAAAGACACGCTGCAGAGCTTCGACGACCTCGTCATAATCGTAATCGCTCTCACAATCCACATAAATTCTGCCCTGCTCCCGCGTCACCAGAAAATCTCCGTCCACTTTCGAGAGCGCATGGCGAATCTGTTTTACCAGCGCTTCCTCAAACAGGTGACGATTCTTTCCCTTGATCGCGATTTCTCCATATTTGATCAAAAATGTTCTGAACATATTTTTCCTTTCCCCTTGCATGATTCCCCTGCATTCGGAGGTTTGCCGTTTTGTGGCAGTGCTCCGGAAAGCCTGTTTCGCAAGCCTGTGGGTTCTCCGCACATTTGCACGTGGCTTCCTACCGTCTCGTAAAGCGCCGCAGCATCGGCAGCAGCTCTCTCAGGGCATCCAGGCAGTAATCAATCTCTTCTTCCGCAGTGAACCGGCTGAAGCTGAACCGCAGGGTAGACTCCAGCTGCTCTTTGGGCAGATGCATTTCCTTTAACACCCCGCTGACCGGTGTCTTTTTATTCGATGAACAGGCGGAACCGGCGGAGACATAGATCTCCCGTTCTTCGAGTGCATGCAGAAGGACCTCACTGCGCACTCCCACAAAAGCCGCGCTCACGATATGCGCCGCACTCTTCTCGCCCATCTCCGAATGGATCACCACATCCGGCAGGGCCGACAGGCCATTCATCAGCTTTTCTTTGAGAGCAAGCATATGCGCATGATCCTGTTCCATCGTCGCAAACGCGTCCGCCGCCGCCTGTGCAAGTCCTGCCGCCCCCGGCACATTATCTGTCCCGGAACGCATTCCTCTTTGCTGTCCGCCCCCGAGAATCAGCGGATGCAGCTTCACCTTCTCACCGGCATACAAAAAGCCGCTGCCCTTCGGCCCATGCAGCTTATGTCCGCTTACCGAAAGCAGGTCAATCCCCATGCGCCTCGGATAAATCGGATATTTGCCATACGCCTGTACCGCATCCACATGAAACAGCGTGTTCGGATTCTTCTTTTTGATCAGCGCCCCGGCCTCCGCGATCGGCTCAAGGGTGCCAACCTCGTTATTTACATACATGATGGATACCAGGATCGTCTCCTCACAGATCGCGTCCGCCAGCTCCTCCAGAGAAATACATCCCTTTGCATCCACTGGCAAAACCGTCACGCGAAAGCCCTGTTCTTCCAGATACCGCATCGGCATCCGCACTGCCGCATGCTCCACAGCAGACGTGATGACATGCATCCCGGCGCGCCGGTTTGCCGCAGCCGCCCCGAGGATCGCCCAGTTATCCGACTCGGTTCCGCCTGAAGTAAAATAAATCTCCTTCTCACTGACCTTCAGTGTCTTCGCAATTGTCTCCCGCGCGTCCCGCAGATAGCGCTCTGCCTCCATCCCTTTTCGATGCCTGGACGAGGGATTTCCAAAATCCTCTGTCATCGTCCGCACCACCACGTCCCGCACCGAATCTGTCACACGGGTGGTAGCGGAATTATCCAGATATGCTTCCATATCCGTGCCGCCTTTCTGATCGGACAAAACGATTCCGATCTCTCTTGTCATGCTTCACCGGTTTGTTTTACCGGAAACTCATCTGGCAGCATAATCCAGGCATGCGCGGTCACACACATACGGCCGCACATAGGTATCCGCTACCGCTACATGTGCCGGATGTTTCCCGTACACGGCCACATCCTCCGCCTTTTCCATGGTCGTCACCAGGGCAATCTCATGCGTGCTCGACGGAATCGGCTCCTTCACAAAATCCACCGTCAAAAGTCCCGGCACCTTTCCAACCAGAGACCCCAACTGCTTTTCCATCTCCGCCTTCAGCTCCGGCTTTTTCTCTTCCGGGATTTCCTTCTTAAAATTCCACATTACAATATGATGTACCATATCTGTCATCCTCCTTTTTCTCTCTGACCGGATTTTCTTCCAAAAGAAACATCAAAATTGACAACACCGTCATCCCCGCTGTCTCTGTGCGCAGAATCCGCCGGCCCAATGTGATCGGCAGGACTCCGGCCTCCCCGGCCAGCGCTATCTCCTGCTCATCAAAGCCGCCCTCCGGGCCAATCATGACCGCAATGGAATCCCCCGGAGCAATGGCTCCGAATGCTTCCCTCGTGGCCTCCATCCCTCTGGCCAGCTCGTAAGGGATAAATTTTCGGTCAAAAGACTCTGCATAGCGCACCGCTTCCTCAAAGGTCATAACCGGCTTTATTTCCGGAATCATCGTCCGCTTCGCCTGCTTCGCTGCACTCTCCGCGATCGCGCTCCACCGCTTCTGCTTCGCCTCCGCCTTTTTCGCGTCCAGCTTCACCACCGCGCGCCTGGTCGCCATGGGAACAATCTCACTGACCCCCAGTTCCACGGTTTTCTGGATAATCAGTTCCATCTTGTCTGCTTTGGGAAGTCCCTGAAACAGCACAATCTTCGATGGCAGCTCCGTATCCGCCTCCTGTGACCATAAGATTTTCGCAGTTACCAATACTTCCTCTGTCTTTGTCACCTCACAGCGATAGGTAACCGCATCCGGACTGCTCACCGTAATCTGCTCGCCCGGATGAATCCGCAGGACGTTTCGGATGTGATTGACGTCGCTGCCGGTAATCCAGATCTCTTTCTCTCCAATCTGGTCTCTGTTTACAAAAAAATGATGCATCTCTCTCGTTCTCTCACGTTTCTCATTTCCGCGCCGTCACCGACACCCAGTCGTTCTGGTGCGTCACTTCCAGGGCTTCCAGCCCAGCCGCTTTTACCGCATCCTCGACGACCGCCTCCTTCTCCTCAATAATCCCCGATGTGATATAGATCCCGCCAGGCTTCAGCTGGTTCACAATCACCGGCGTAAGCGGCACCAGCACTTCCGCAAGGATATTCGCGACCACAATGTCATATTTTCCATAGCCAACGTCGTCCTGCACCCTCTGGTCATCGATAATATTTCCCAGCAGAACCTGCATCGCGCCATCCGGCACCTCGTTTGCTTCCAGATTCTCCCGCACTGCTGAAATCGCACACGGGTCGAGATCGGTTCCAATGGCATGCTTTGCGCCCAGCTTCAGCGCAGCGATGGAAAGAATCCCGCTGCCCGTGCCGACGTCCAGCAGCTCCGTCTGCCCGGTTACATATTTTTTCAGCTGACGCAGGCAAAGCTGCGTTGTCTCATGCATCCCCGTGCCAAACGCGGTGCCCGGATCGATATGAATAATCATCTTATCCCGGTCCTCATCCCTGACTTTCTCCCAGGAGGGAATGATCAAAATATCATCCACATAAAACTGATGAAAATACTCCTTCCAGTTATTGATCCAGTCCTTATCCTCTGTCTGCGATACCGCAATGGAGCCTTCCCCGATGTCCAGAAACATCCGCAGGTCCTCCAGCTCCTGCTGCACGTTGGCCAGCATGGTCTCTGTATCTGCGTCCTCCTCCAGATAAAAGCTTAACCAGGCAATGCCGTCATCCTCCGGCCCGTCCGGCAGGATGTCGACAAACATCTGCTTTTTATCCTCCTCGGAAAGAGGAACCTTGTCCTCAATCTCCACTCCCTCAACACCGATCTCAGCAAGAGTGGCAATCACGATATCCTCCGCCTCCGAGCGAGTCTTTATTGTAAATTTATTCCAGCGCATACCATTTCCTCATTACTTTTATGTAAAATACAAAACAATAGTTTAAACTGCTGTTTAGATTACCACTATACCTGAAACTTTTCAACCAAAAAAACAGGTGCATTCCCCAAAGGTTTTTGTCCAGAGGAGGTTGGGAGAGCTTTTCCTGAACAAAGAAACCGGGCAGCGATTCCTTCCGGAATCGATCTGCCCGGCTCTTGTTTACAAAAACTGACCAATAACTGGAATAACCTGCTTCCCGTCACAAATAACAGCGCAGTCCTTCGCAGAGTTCTTCTTCTAAGGATGACAGTCTCCTGCAAATATTCTTTGACGTATCGTCCGCATCAGAATACTGGTTCAGATATTTGTGCAGAGATTTGACACCCATGTTGCAGCCATCCGTAACCAGACCGGCAATCGCCGCATCACTCTCATCCATAGCCGTTTTCACGTTTGTCTTCACCCACGACATTCCTTTCGCTATCACGGCCGGATCCTTTTCGGAAGCTTCATGCTCGTTCAAAAGTCCATGTATTTCCCCACCCAGATCCTCATGGCAGCTGCGGCTCTCAGTAAGAAGCTGCTTCAGACCCTCATCACTGACCTTCTCCAGTACGCCATTAATTGTAGATACCGCCATTTTTGTTCCGGCGTCGCATTCCTTTAAAAGATGAACTGTATCGTTTTCACTCATAGTGTCCTCCATCTGCTGCCCTATGCAGCCTGTTATGACTCACAGCGGTTCATTTCCTTCCCGGTTACGAGTCTACACTATAGGATACCCATTCATCATTTTTTTACACGCAGTCGACATATCAATCATGACAGGTCACACCCCTGCCAGATTTACGTTATTTTGTAACAGTTCAGAACAGCATCGAAAAGAAAAGACAGACTGTGCAGGTTTA
>JAJQGP010000010.1 GCA_021200475.1 Lachnospiraceae bacterium | reverse complement strand
AGATTCGTTATGACACTGAAAAACAATGATTTTATTATGCTTCCCACGATTGACTACTGTTTCAAGGAACTGATGTAGAATCCGAAGGTACGACAAGGGTTTGTATCTGCGCTGCTGAAGGTAGACCCAGAAACGGTTGAGGAAACCACGCTTTTACCCACAATTCTATCGCGAGACAGTGAAGAGGATAAGCTTGAAATCCTTGATGTACGGGTAAAGCTGATGAATGGCACTCAGATTGACATGGAGATGCAGGTAGCGATGTTTGACGCCTGGAAAAACCGTATTATCTTTTATCTCTGCAAGATGTATACGGAACAGTTAAAGAAAGGCGAAAGCTACGATAACCTTAAAAAATGTATTCATGTCAGCATCTTAAATTTTAAACATTTCCCGGATGATACTGAATGCTACCGTACAATTACCCTGCGAGACAACAAGACAAGCGCCCTTTACAGTGATCTCCTGGAGATTCAGATCCTGGAGCTGAAAAAGCTCCCAAAGGAAAAGTCGGATGATGATAATGTGGTCAGCTGGATGCGCTTTTTTTGTGGGAAGAAGGTGGAGGACTTTCAAACCATGGCAAATAAAAACGAATACATTGGTGAAGCCTATAACACACTCCTGGAGCTGAGCGCCAACGAGCAAAAACGTCTGGAATATGAAGCACGCGAGAAAGCGATCAGAGACTATAATGCTGCAATTAATTATGCTCAAAAAAAAGGAGAACAGATCGGAGAAAGTCGCACAGTCAATATTCTCAAAATGCATATGGATGGTGTTTCAAATGAGAAAATTGCCATAGCCTGTAGCGTATCAATAGAGGATGTGGAGCGAGTGATTCAATTATTTTCGAATTTGATTGGCGAGTGATTTGTTAATTTTTCTTTTCACGACTACAACAGAATCTTCGTTGTCTCCGGTTGGGCATAAGGCAAGTTCATATCTGATCTTTAAAAAGACGGTCGCTATTTTTTACATGGTAATATGACTTATCATGTGTAGCGGCGGTCGTTTTTTTACGAACAGCAAAACCGCTGCCAAAATTTCTGGCAACGGTTTCGATTGATTCACAAGTTGTAAATCTTTCGCACTATACAATTATACAACCTGAGACTTGAACTGTCCATTCTCCACATTGAATGTAGCTCCATCATACACATAGGTTCCGGTATAAGTGGAAAGTTTACCATTTTCTACAAGGAAGAATGTGCCATCATAGATGACTGCTCCTGTGTAATCTACTACCTGGCCATTTGCAAGGTAATAGAAGGTATCATCACCACCAATTGCTGAATCATAGAACCACAAACCACTTACTTCAGACATCAAACGTCCATAGCAGAACAGGAACTGTGCTCCATCATATTCTACGAGACCTGTTACAGAAGTATCCAGCTGACCAGCGGTTACATAGAACACTTCGCCATCGTAGATGGTTACACCCGTATACTGTGTCTGAATTTTGCCATATGCCAGCATATACCACTTGCCATCATACAGATTCAATCCGTTTGCATCTGTGCAAAGTACACCATTCGCTGCGAAGTAATATCCATTGTTGTATTCAACAATTCCGGAGAACGACTCAGCCCAAACATCACTTACATAATACTTGTACACGCCATCTTCGTAATAAACACCATTCTTTGTCGTTACATCAGGATCATAAACAGTATCTTTGTCAACACGACCGTTGTAAGCAGTTGAAGATGTATAGTAGTTGAATGTCTTTGTCTGCTCACCAACAACGACCGCATTGTCAGTTCCATAGGAGAACTTCAGAGTGATATATCCGTTTGCACCATTTGTATCCTGCTTCTGGATATCAACTAACGTTACAGTAAGTCCGCTGCTCGCCTTATCATCACTTGAAAGATCTACTTCATAACCACAAACCTCACATTTTGTGTAAACTCTTACCGTTACACCAAGAGTAGCATCTCCCTCTGTTCCACCGCCAATCAAATCAACAGTATGTCCATTAGATGTCGTATTCTTTGTGCCATAAATATGAGTATTTGTTGTCTGTGCTAATGCGCTTGTTACATTTGTTGCATACTCACATCTTACCGGGTAATACAGATAAACTTCACCATTTTTAGCACAGGTAAGCTGGGTCTTGGTCACTGTCCCGTCTGCATTTTTAATGACATAATAGCCATTATCTGTATCCTCATAGGTTGATGTGCCATGCAGGCACGCCAGGGCAGCCATTGCCGCAGCATCTTCAGCCGGAGGATCAACTTTTACACTTGTATCAGACGGCTCAAACGTAATAGCCGTAGGAGTAACTGTCAGCGTAAGTGTAACACCATGAGCAACGAGCTTCATTTCAAGCTTTCCTGTATCTGTGCAGGTAGCTTTTTTATACTCTACTGTATAGGTATAACCTGTTTTGGAATCTGTACCTGAAGCTGTAGTGATGTCAATTGCATGATCTGAATCACCGTCATTTACAATAACAACAATTTCATATCCGCTTGATGAAATATCAACATCATAAATGCTAAATTTCTCAACATCTACAGTTGCTGTTAACGAAGGCTGATCTGCTTCTTCCGCTGCCACAGTGGCTGCTGCTTCGGTTTCTTCCTCAACAACAGCGGCTTCTGTTTCTTCAGCAACAGATTCCTCAGCTGCCGCTTCAGCCTCAGTAACCACTTCCGTGGTCTCTTCGACTTCCTCCGCATAAACATACGGAGAAAATGCGCTTACAGCCATCAATGCGGACATGGCAAGAGCTGCAAGCTTGGTTCTTTTTAGCTTCATATCAAATCGCTGGTAAAAACAGAAATGAGAAACAAGCCATAAATAAATAGAGAATAAATTAATCGATAAAAAGAAACAAAAAAATAGATTCCGATCAAAATGAAAACAGATATCAGAACGATATTCAGAAAAAAGGGACGTAAGCATGTCGTTTTGCAAACGTCCCTTTCAAGGTTTTCATACGGATGTACTTTCAAGCAACAGCCGGATTTTTGTCTGTACGATATCAAAGGCAACATCATTCATGCCGCTGTTAATCACAAGGTCGGCAGTGGCTTTTGTCGGCTCGACAAACATATAATGCATGGGTTTGACAGTAGTCAGGTATTGCTGGACGATGTTATCGAGGTCCCTGCCGCGCTCTTTTACATCGCGGACGATTCGCCGCAGGATGCGCTCATCGGCATCAGCCTCAACGAAAATCTTAATGTCGCACAGATTGCGCAGGCGCTCATCGGCGAGCAGCAGGATGCCTTCTGCGACGATGATCCGGCGAGGTTCGAT
Source organism: Lachnospiraceae bacterium (assembly GCA_021200475.1). Classification (GTDB taxonomy): domain Bacteria; phylum Bacillota; class Clostridia; order Lachnospirales; family Lachnospiraceae; genus Choladousia. Next base: position 13,097 of record JAJQGP010000010.1, on the reverse strand, counting down.
ATGGATGGTCTGGTCTGAGCGGTTGTGCTGACTGTAATCATAGACGGGGCAGTCGATCGCCTGTCCATTTTTCAGCATTTCCAGATGCTGCACCATCAGGTCCGTCTCCAGCGCGTCCGGATGATCATAGTTTACCATTTTCCGGATTTCAAATGGCACATTGTCCTGCCGCCGATAGTAATTGTCGTGATAAATGACCGCAATGTCATCAGAGAATCGCTCTTTCAGGCGATTCGTAAACGTCGATTTTCCTGAGCCGGTTCCTCCGGCGATTCCTATAATGATACAGTCCATAATGAACCCCTTTCGCTGGTTTTTCGTAACCGTTTAGTATTTTCACAGTTGCGATTTATTTTGATTTTACACGGAATTGATATTGGATGCAATTGTTTTTCACAGAAGAAGACAGAAAACTGGATCCGTCAGGAATTTGAACTGTTTATGCCTTTTTGGAGATAGGCAAGAAAGAAAAACAACAAGATGGAATAAGAAAATACTATGGCTTTCGAATAATTTAATAACACATATCTCTGACAGTATGGTAGAATGAATCAAAACTGTCGCTGGGGAGAAACGGAGTTACTGTTCACACCCCGACCACGCACTTGCTGCGTGGGCAGGGCTTATCCCGCATGAAATGTGGGATGCCACCCGGCGAGGGGCGAAAACGTAGATGTTGCAACGACACGGGGCCATTGTTATGTCTGGTCAGCGATCCATTTACCGAGTAAAAGGAAGGAGACATGAGGAATGAACAATCTGCAGAAGAAGAATTACCGGAATGTATTTCGCGAAACAGGAATCGATGAGGCGGATATTCAGCGGAAGCTGCAGAAGACCTGGAATACGTTTTTTTACGGAGGGGAGGATGAGCGGGTCTATTATCCGGTGGGAGAGGATATGGCCTATATCTGTGATACAGGAAATGACGATGCCAGGACGGAGGGCATGTCTTATGGCATGATGATCTGTGTGCAGCTGGATAAAAAGGAAGAGTTTGACCGTCTGTGGAAATGGGCGAAGACTTTCATGTGGATGGGAGACGGCTGTGCGCCGCAGGACTGCCCACAAAGCACGGCATGGCAGGAGAATGAGGGGTATTTTGCCTGGTCCTGCGCGACGGACGGAACGAAAAATGCGTATGGTCCGGCACCGGATGGAGAAGAGTATTTTGCCATGGCATTGTTTTTTGCTTCACATCGATGGGGCGATGGGGAAGGGATTTACGAGTATTCCAGGGAGGCCAGAGATATTTTAAGAGCCTGTCTGCATAAAGGACAAAATGGCCGTGCCGGGAAGCCGATGTGGAATCATGAGAATCATCAGATTCTTTTTGTGCCGGGGAGTGATTTTACGGATCCGTCGTATCATCTGCCTCATTTTTACGAGCTGTTTGCCCTGTGGGCGGATGAGGAGGACCGTGCGTTCTGGAAAACGGCGGCGCAGGTAAGCCGGGAATATCTGGCAGCAGCCTGTCATCCGGTGACCGGATTTTCGCCGGAATACGCGGAATTTGACGGCAGGCCGCTGTACAGGGAGCTACCGTGGACAAAAGAGCGTCACGACTGGTTTTTCAGCGACTCGTACCGTACGGTCACGAATATCGGATTGGATTATGAGTGGTTTGGTAAGGATGCCGGACAGAGAGCGGCCGCGGACCGCATTCAGCATTATCTGATCGGGGACGAGCGGAACGGAAGCTATCACATTTACGAAACAGACGGCCGGATCGCGGCGGAGCGACCGCTTCATCCAGTGGCGATTCCGGCGACGGTCGCGCAGGCGTCTCTGGCTGCGGACAATGACACTACGCGGGAATGGGTAGAGCGATTCTGGAGGATGGAACTGCGGACAGGGAAAAGAAGGTATTATGACAATTGCCTTTACTTTTTTGCAGTACTTGCCCTGAGTGGGAATTATCGGATCTGGTGAGGATTGGAACGACAAGAGGAGATGGGAGAAACACATATGAAGCACTATGAATCCATACTGTTTGATCTTGACGGTACGCTGACAGAGTCGCATCCGGGAATCATTCATGCGGTTCTGTACGCATTGAGGAAGAATGGAATCGAAGAGACGGATCGGGAGAAGCTGCTGGCTTTTGTCGGACCGCCGCTGACCGATTCGTTTCAGCAATATTATGGAATGTCCAGGGAGCAGGCGCTTCGCATGGTAGACGATTACCGGGAATACCACCAGGAGCGGGGATGGAAAGAAAACAAGGTGTATGAAGGGATTCCGGAGGTCCTGGAAACCCTCTGTGCGCAGGGCAGGAAATTGTATGTCGCGACGTCAAAGCCGGAGCCGATCGCAATACGGACGGTGGAATATTTTCATCTGGACCGGTATTTTGGACGTGTTTTCGGCGCGTCGATGGATGAGAGCCGGAGTCAGAAGGGCCGGGTCATCGCGTACGCGCTGTCACAGATCAGAGAGCAGTCTCCGGTCGAAGCCGGGAGTACAGGCGAAGCGCCGCAGATTCTCATGGTAGGGGATCGCCTGCATGATGTGGAAGGTGCACGGGAAAATGGTCTTCCCTGCGTAGGCGTATTATATGGATATGGGACGCAAAATGAGCTGGAGAAGGCCGGGGCGGCAGCCATCTGCCCGGAAGTGAAAGACCTTCCGGGAGTGATTGCGGCGCTGGAGCTATGAAAAGGTGACTGTATATACATCCGTCCTCCGCGCCTTTAAAAGCGGAAGCTGCTCGCGCACGGCATCCGTTTCCTTCAGATTCAGATCGCAGTACAGGATTCCCTCTCGCTCGTCCAGCTCAGCGAGAAGGTTCCCCCAGGGAGAGACGGCCAGTGAGTGTCCATACGCATGATAGCTGGCGGCCGGGTCTCGCGCGGGCGAGCAGCCGATCAGAAAGACCTGGTTATCGACTGCGCGTGAGCGAAAATGAAGCTCCCAATGCGCCGGTCCTGTCGTCATATTAAACGCCGCCGGAACCAATATGACCTTAGCGCCCTGCAGCGCCAGCAGGCGGGACAGCTCCGGAAAACGGATATCAAAACAGATCATCAGTCCCATTTTGCCAAATTCCGTATCGAATACTGCGAGCTCGCTGCCTGCGGTCAGAGTGTCACTTTCGAAAAAGCGCTGGCCGCCTTTGATGTCTATATCAAACAGATGCATCTTCCGATACTTCGCGAGCTGATTTCCCTGGCGGTCAAAGGCATAGCAGGTATTATAAACGGCATCGCCGTCGCGCTCCGGCATAGAACCGGCTGCAAGGTAAACCTGATTCTCTCTCGCACACGCAGACAGTGCGCTCCAGTTCCTGCCGCCCTGCGGCTGTGCATAGAGAGGAAAATTCGCTGTCTCATAGGGGCAGCAGAACATCTCCGGCAGCATGACGAGGTCGGCCCCGGCCTGGGCGGCAGTGGCGATTGTGCGGCAGGCGGATTCTATATTTGCGTCATTTTCTTTTTGCACTTTCGATTGGATCAAGGCTATTTTCATGTTGAAAGTTCCCCTTTTATATTTTCACTGTGTATGTGCATTTCACGTGATTCACGGTCAGGAGACGGAATCAGCGCTATATTCTGACGGTATTATATGGAGCAAAGCCGGAAAAGTCAAGGAGGACGCCCCCGACGGCGTTATATTTGATATGGCAGGCCTGATACGGGTCACAGTAGTTTTGTTCAGACTTGTGACATGGAAAATTATGTGTTAAACTGGACAGCGAATAATCGTAACTATTCAGAACAGCAGGCCGCTGATTTACGCTTCACTTCGGTCTGGACTGTTAAGAAAAATCAAAAAAACAGGAGGCAGTAAGTTTGGAAAAGTCAAAGGTTTATTTCACAGATTTGCGTGTCCATGACGGAGACACGCTTCCGGGCAAGCTGAAACGGCTGATGAAAAAAGCCGGGATTGGAGAGATCGATTTTACGGATCAGTATGTCGCGATCAAAATGCATTTTGGTGAGCCGGGGAACCTTGCGTTCCTGCGTCCGAATTATGCGAAAGCAGTAGCAGATGTGGTCAAAGAGCTGGGCGGCAGGCCGTTTTTGACCGACTGCAATACCCTGTACGTTGGCGGCCGCAAGAACGCGCTCGACCACATTGATTCCGCCTATGGAAATGGATTTGTTCCCTATGCGACAGGCTGCCATGTGCTGATTGCAGACGGACTGAAGGGCACGGACGAGGCCCTGGTTCCGGTAGAAAACGGAGAATATGTAAATGAAGCAAAAATCGGCCGTGCGATTATGGATGCGGATGTATTCATCTCTCTCACACATTTTAAGGGACATGAGGCGACCGGTTTTGGGGGCACACTCAAAAATATCGGTATGGGCTGTGGTTCCCGCGCCGGAAAAATGGAGATGCACAGCGCAGGCAAGCCGCACGTGAATCAGAACCGCTGTGTCGGCTGCGGAAAATGTACAAAAATCTGCGCACACGGCGCAGCAACGGTGGATAAGGATAGTAAAAAGGCTTCGATCAATCACATAAAATGTGTCGGCTGCGGGCGCTGCATTGGCGTTTGTCCGAAGGATGCGGTTCTTCCTGCAAGCGATGAGGCAAATGATATCCTCAACTGCAAGATTGCGGAATACTCAAAGGCTGTCTGTCAGGATCGTCCATGTTTCCATATCAGCCTTGTGATCGATGTATCGCCGTTCTGCGACTGTCATGCGGAGAACGATGCCGCCATTGTGCCGGATGTCGGAATGTTTGCATCCTTTGACCCGGTCGCGCTGGATATGGCCTGTGTCGACGCAGTCAATGCGCAGCCGCCGCTTTCCAACAGTATGCTGGGCGAATCTGTGGAGCAGCACACCCACGAGGACCGCGACCATTTTGGCCGCGTATCGCCGGACACCAACTGGAAATCTTCGATCGAGCATGCGGTGAAGATTGGGCTCGGAAATGCGGAGTATGAGCTGGTAAATGTGAAGTAACGATTGAGTAACTATTCAGGACAGCAGGCTGCAGACCGCCTGCTGTTCTGAATTGTTATGATTCATATTTTGTTCCCCTCCCGCATAAGGATAAACCAGGGTCGAACCTTGAAACCCGGTAAATGCCTGTGCGGCAAGGGGGATTTTTTTATGAACGGAATCTGGGGCGGAATGCTGCTGATTGGAATTGCGTATGGAGTTATGAGCGGGGAAGTGAAAGCGATATCGGATGCGCTCATTTCCTCCGGGAGAGAGGCCGTCGCCCTGTGTGTGACGATGTCTGGCGTGATGGCGCTCTGGAGCGGACTGATGGAAATTGCGAAAGACGCAGGACTGATGACGGCGATTGTCCGCAGGCTTCGCCCGGTCATGCGTTTTTTATTTCCGAATATCCCGGAAGAACACGCTGCCATGGAGCAGATCACGACCAACTGTGTCGCCAACGTGCTGGGACTGGGCAGTGCCGCTACGGTTTACGGACTGAGAGCGATGGCGGCGTTGGAGGAGCTGGAAGAGGAGCGGAGAAAATCGGTCCATGTGCATGAACCCGGCGCGGATTGGAAGGAGCAATCCGGGAATAAGAATGGGAGGATGCAGCGAAACCAGCGTGCGCGCGGCGCTGTGCTGTGTCCGGTGCCACGCGGCACAGCGAGCAATGAAATGTGTAATTTCCTGATTCTGAATATTTCTTCTCTGCAGCTGATTCCGGTGTCGGTCATCGCCTGGCGCAGCCAGTACGGGAGTGTGAACCCGACTGCGATCGTCGGTCCGGGGATCGCGGCGACCGCAGTGAGTACAGGAGTGGCAGTGGTGTTTTGTAAACTGATGGATCGAAAATAAGTGTTATCCTGCGTAGCTGCTCGGGTCATCCTTCTCATCCAGAATCAGATGTTGTATCCAGTTTACCAATCGCTTTTCCTTAATATATTTCTGGTATAGCTGGCTGAGAAAGCGGATTGCGTTTGTCAGCCAGTGAAAAACGGAACCGGCTGCCACAATGAGAACAGCAAATATCAGGATGCATTTTGCTGACACGCTGTGCAGAGAAAACATATCCGGCAGGAATACACAGCAGAAGAGGACCGCGGCGATCGAGCTGCCGCACACAAACCAGTGCAGGGGATTCCTGTAATCACACATCTGTAAGAGAACTGCAAAGCCGATCGTTGCCAGAAGCAGGGTTGCCACTGTGGACACTTCGCCATCCGGCAGCCCGAAAGCCTCTCCGAATGCCATCATGACAGATACGGCGAGCATATCTGTGATGCCGGCGGGGAGCGCCCGCAGAAAGGTATTGGCAAGGAAGCTGCCCTGGATGCGGTCTTTGTTTGGCTGGAGTGCGACCAGGAAGCCTGGCATTCCAATGGTAAACGTGCTGACCAGAGAAATCTGCGAAGGCTCCAGCGGATAGGTGACCGCGAAAATCAGGGAAACCAGTGACATCAGGAAAGAAAACAGGTTTTTTACGAGAAACAGTGTGGCAGAGCGCTGAACGTTGTTGACCACACGGCGTCCCTCCAGGACAACATCAGGCATATGGGAAAAATCGGAGTCCAGAAGAACTACCTGGGAGGCCTGCGCAGCCGCATCGCTCCCGGAAGCCATGGCTACGCTGCAGTCGGCGTCTTTCAGTGCAAGTACGTCGTTGACACCGTCCCCGGTCATAGCAACCGTATGTCCCTGCGCTTTCAAGGCCTGTACAATCTGACGCTTCTGCTCCGGCGTCACACGTCCGAATACGGTGTACTCTTCCACTGCTTTTGCGATATCATTCTCTGTTTTTAAGGTTCCGGCATCGATATAGTGCTCCGCACCTTCGATATTTGCCAGTTTCGCGGCCTCTGCGGCGGTGCGTGCATTGTCGCCGGAAATCACTTTGACGTGGACGCCCTGCTCGGCAAAATAAGAAAAAGTAGCGGGCGCCGTTTCCCGGATCGGGTTTGCCAGAAGGATATAGGCAAGTGGTGTTACGTTTTCTTTCAGTGGCTCTCCGGTCAGCGCTTCTTTGGTTGTGGCGAATACCAGCAGCCGGTAGCCCTTCGCGGTATATTCCTCAATGGATGCCGCATAATCCGCGTAAGCCTCGCGCAGGATGAATTCCGGCGCGCCCAGGATACAGGTCTGATCGGAAAAAGTCACACCGCTGTATTTGAGCGCGGAGGAAAAGGACTGTACGCTTACCGGAACCGCGCCGGAGCGCTGCGTAAAGTGTGCCTTGAGCGTTTTCATGGTGATATTGTCACTGCTCATGGCTCCGACAAAATCTCCGATGAGACGCTTTAGCTCGTCCAGATTCGCGGTGTCAGGGGACAGCGGGATCACATCATTGACCTGCATGGTAGTTTCTGTGATGGTACCGGTCTTATCTACACAGAGGACATCGACCCGGGCGAGCGTCTCGATGCTTTTCATATTATGAAGCAGGACTTTTTTCTGAGCAAGCCGCATGGAGCTTACGGCCAGCGCTACGCTGGTGAGCAGATAGAGTCCTTCCGGAATCATGCCAACGATCGCGGCGACGGTGGAGGTGACGCTTTTCGTGAGTGTTTCCTGGTTTAAATGATAACTCTGGAAAAAGAGGGCAATTCCGATCGGGATCAGAATAATCCCTACGACCTTCAGCAGGCGATCCATCGAGCGGAGCATTTCAGACTGCTCATCTGTTTTCATTGCTTTTGCTTCTGTCGTGAGCTTTGAGATATAGGAGTCTTCTCCTACCTTTACCAGCCTCGCCCGGCATTCGCCCGAGACGATATAGCTGCCGGAAATCAGGGAATCTCCTGGTTCTTTATTCACATCATCGGATTCGCCGGTCAGCAGCGCTTCGTTCACCGTTGCCTCGCCGATCAGTACCTCCGCGTCTGCGCAAATCTGGTCGCCGGCGTGAAGGATGACAATGTCATCCCGAACCAGCTCTTCTGATGTGACGGTATGCGTTTTCCCCTCTCTTACCACCGATGCTTTTGGCGCACCGAGCATATTCAGGCTCTCCAGTGTTTTTTTGGCGCGGAGCTGCTGGATAATGCCGATCAGTGTGTTAAACAGGACGACCACCATGAAACTCAGGTTCCGGAATGATCCGACTGCAATTACGAAAATGGCCAGTATCAGAAAGATCAGATTAAAATAGGTAAAAAGATTCTCTTTTATGATGTCCTGGACGGATTTTGACGCGGAAACAACCGCGGTGTTGCTCCAGCCGCACTCGATCCGTTTTGCGACCTCGTCCTGGCTCAGCCCCTGGTCGTACGCTGCTTCGATTACATCTACCGGTAAACGGGAAGCTTTGGTTTCGCCCTGCGAACGGTTCCGCAGGCTTGTGAAATGGTTTAACATATATTATGCGCCTCTGTTTCTTTGCTTTGTATGGCAGCAGCTGGCACCACCGGCAGTCTGATTTGAGACAGTGCGGGCGGGAGCTTTTTTGCCAGACAGCCAATTTTTCTCCTGATATGCTATCTTATACGGAAGTGCAAAAGAAAACAAGGTGGTTTTCTAAAATTTTATGAAACGAACTCTTAAAATTTTCTTTGAACGAATGGGAGGTATCTGTTTCAGACTGAATAAGGAAAGATTCGGCCTTGCGGATACCGATGTATAATGTTTATTTTCTGCTTGTGAATTGCTGTATTTCCGGGTATAATTTGAGTCGATTCCAGAATAAAAAAGAGCGATGCAGGACAATATTTTACACTGGCTGCGAAGTACGTATGAAGGCGTATCTCACGCTTTGCGCATCTTTTGCATGGGATGCGCCGGTGCACCAGGGAAAGGCGGAAGGGATAATGGAGACGAAGGATTTTGTAAAGGAAGTGGAAAGCCATCTGCGGGGGAAGCTGATTCCGTTCTGGACGGGACTGAAGGATGAGCAGTATGGCGGGTTTTACGGCTACATGGGGTATGACCTGCGTGTGGATCCGGACTATGAGAAGGGCTGTATATTGAATAGCCGGATTTTGTGGTTCTTTTCGAACGCATATCTGCTGCTGGGCGAGGAATCCCTGCGGGAGAGTGCAGAACACGCCTATCGTTTTCTGCGGGATTATTGCCTGGACCGGGAGCTGGGCGGTGTGTACTGGTCGGTGACGCATGATGGAAAACCGAATGATACGACAAAGCATACCTACAATCAGGCGCTCGCGATTTATGCACTTTCTTCCTATTATGATGCGACAAAAGACCCGGAGGCTCTCCGGATTGCATTTGACCTGCAGAATGTGATCGAAGAAAAGTGCACGGATGAGTATGGGTATCTGGAGGCGTTTGACCGCAGCCTCCGGCCCGTGTCGAATGAAAAGCTTTCCGAAAACGGCGTGATGGCAGAAAAAACGATGAATACGCTTCTGCATGTGTTTGAGGCCTACACAGAGCTTTACCGGGTGTCACATCAGAGCTTTACGGCGGAACGGCTGGAGTTTATGCTGGATCTGTTCGCGGAGAAGGTGTACAACCCGGCGAAGGGCAGACAGGAGGTTTTCTTTGACCGTACCTGGAATTCGCTGATTGACCTTTACTCGTATGGGCACGACATAGAGACCTCGTGGCTGCTTGACCGGGGACTGGAGGTGCTGGACAATCCGCTTTATTCCGGGCAGTTTGCACCGATTACCGCCGAGATTGCGGCAAATATTTATCAGCGGGCGTACCGTGATCACTCGGTGCTGAATGAGGCGGAGAATGGCGCAGATGACACAAAGCGCGTCTGGTGGATCCAGACCGAATCAATCGTAGGTTTTCTGAATGCGTGGGCGAAGACGAAAGAAGATCAATATCTCGATGCCGCAGAATCGATCTGGGGTTATATCTGCGCGTATTTTGTTGACCCGCGGGAGGGGTCGGAATGGTTTGAGAATGTCAATGCCGATCATTCGCCGATGGAGCTGCCGATTGTTCAGCCGTGGAAGTGTCCTTATCACAATGGACGTATGTGTATGGAAGTGATCCGGCGGCTGAAGAGCGAAGACGAACAGTAAGGAGAGATTTTGTATGATACAATATGACAGCCAACATCAGGTGTTTAAACTGGATACCCCAAATACAAGCTATGTGTTTGGCCTGACAGACGGGAGTTATCCGGGGCAGATCTATTATGGAAAGCGGATCGGTGATACCGATCTGATGTATTTGCTGCGCGAGAATGAGCGGCCGGAGCCGCCTTCCATTTTGCGCAGAGAGAAGGCGGGATACTTTGATTTTTATCCGATGGAATATCCATTTGCCGGGATTGGCGACGGGCGGGAGAGCTGTATCAATATCCGCACAATGGATGGACAGGAAGGCCTGGAGCTGAACTATATCTCGCACCAGATTTTTGAGGGAAAAAGAACACTGGAAGGCCTTCCGGCGACCTGGACGGAGAATGCGGACAGCTGCAGTACGCTGGAGGTTACGCTCGGCGACGCCGTGACAGGCCTGCGGGTGATTTTGTCATATACCGCGTTTGCGGATGTGGATGCAATTACGAGAAGTGTCCGGGTCGAGAATGGAGGTACGCGCAGCCTTTATCTGACCAGGGTATTGTCGGCCTGCCTGCATGTAGAGCAGGAAAATCTGGAGGTGATTACACTGCCCGGTTCCTGGTCGCGGGAGCGAATCCTCCAGAGACAGAAACTGGGATATGGCAGTCTGGTCACAGAATCCATCCGCGGGATTTCGAGCCACCAGGACCATCCATTTATGGCGCTCGTCTCAGAAAACTGCACGCAGACAACAGGAGACGTATACGCGATGAATTTTGTGTATTCCGGAAATTTTATCGCCAAGGCGATGCGCGATCAGTTTGATCAGGTGCGCATGGTGATGGGCATTCATCCGGATCATTTTTGCTGGAAGCTGGAGCCGGGGATGGATTTTCAGGCTCCGGAGGTGGTGCTGGTCTATTCGGATGAGGGGCTGGGAAAAATGACGCGCAGCTTCCATGCGCTGTACCGGAAGCATCTGATCCGCGGCTACTGGAAGGATCGCCAGCGCCCGGTTCTGATCAATAACTGGGAGGCGACCTACTTTGATTTTGATACGGAAAAACTCCTGGCGATCGCCCGCGAGGCGGCGGCAGGCGGGATTGAGATGCTGGTGGTAGATGACGGCTGGTTTGGCTGCCGAAGCAATGACGACAGCAGTCTGGGCGACTGGCAGGTAAATGAGAAAAAGCTGCCGGGCGGTTTTGCTTATCTGGCGCAGGAAGTAAATAAGCTGGGTATGAAGCTGGGAATCTGGGTGGAGCCGGAGATGGTATCGGAGGATTCGGAATTGTACAGAGCGCATCCGGACTGGGCGTTGCAGCTTGCCGGCCGTGAGCCGGGACAGTGCCGGGCGCAGTATGTGCTGGATCTCAGCCGTCCGGAGATCGCGGACTATGTCTACGGGATGATCCACGCGGTTCTTTCCTCAGCAAATATTGAGTATGTGAAATGGGATATGAACCGTCTGCTTGCGGATGTCGGCAATCTGACGCTTCCGGCTGACCGGCAGGGGGAAATCATGCACCGCTATATGATGGCGGTGTATGGTCTCCAGGATCGGCTGACAAAGGATTTCCCACAGCTGCTTCTGGAGAACTGCAGCAGTGGCGGCGGACGTTTCGACCCGGGAATGCTTTATTACAGTCCGCAGATCTGGTGTTCGGATGATACGGATGCGATTGAGCGCCTGGCGATTCAGGAGGGGACACAGCTTCTTTACCCGCTCTCCTCTATAGGTGCGCATGTCTCGATCTGTCCGAACCATGGCACCGGAAGGACAACGCCATTTGAGACAAGGGGGGTTGTCGCGCTGTCAGGTACCTTTGGCTACGAGCTGGATATTACAAAACTGTCCGATGAGGAGAAGAAGCAGATTCCCGCACAGGTAGCCCGCTATAAAAAATACAGCGCGCTGATTCGGGAAGGAAACTACTATCGGATCGCTTCCTGGCGGGAAAACCATCGCTATGACTGTTTTATGGTAGTCTCAGAGGACCGTTCCGAAGCGCTGCTGACCTATGTACAGGTGCTGGCGCAGACAAACCGCAAGAGTCTTCGGCTTCGCCTGCAGGGTCTGGATGCGGATGCTTTCTATGAGATGGAAGGAAAACGCTACCAGGGAGCCGTACTGATGTATGCCGGCTTGCTGCTTCCGCGGATGAACGGAGATTTTCAGACCTGCCTGCTGCATATCGTGAAGATCGGATAAGGCTGGTTTTGCGTGGCTCCGAAGCAAAGGCAGCTTTGTGATGCGGAGCCACTTCCAACCGACAGGATTAACCCTTAGAAGCTGGCGAAAAATAACCTGTGCAAGATCCTCACTGTCACGCGAATGATTTAATGCTTGTACGGACAAACACGAATGGAATGATTGAGAAAAGCTTTGCAGATGTATGCAAATGCACATTTTAAAAAATTTTAAAAAAAGTTGAAAAAAGCGCTTGACAAAAAAAGACCTTAATGGTAGAATGTACCTCGCCGCTGAGGAAAAGGCGGTTGCGAAAAAGAAAAGCAAAGAACAAAAAAAGAACCTTGATAACTGAACAGTGAGACAACCTTGAAAAGATTCTAAAAAGAGTTCCGGAGATCGAAAGGTCGGCCGGGGACTTAGAAGAGTTAAATTTAAGGAACTGACCTTTAAAAACAGTAAAGGGAAAGATAGCCAAGACGTTATCTGACCCGGAATCAAACATTTTATCAGAGAGTTTGATCCTGGCTCAGGATGAACGCTGGCGGCGTGCTTAACACATGCAAGTCGAACGAAGCATTTCTGATGAAACCTTCGGGTGGATTTGGAGATGACTGAGTGGCGGACGGGTGAGTAACGCGTGGGCAACCTGCCCTGTACAGGGGGATAACAGCTGGAAACGGCTGCTAATACCGCATAAGCGCACGGGACCGCATGGTCTAGTGTGAAAAACTCCGGTGGTACAGGATGGGCCCGCGTCTGATTAGGCAGTTGGTGGGGTAACGGCCTACCAAACCGACGATCAGTAGCCGGCCTGAGAGGGCGACCGGCCACATTGGGACTGAGACACGGCCCAAACTCCTACGGGAGGCAGCAGTGGGGAATATTGCACAATGGGGGAAACCCTGATGCAGCGACGCCGCGTGAGTGAAGAAGTATTTCGGTATGTAAAGCTCTATCAGCAGGGAAGAAGATGACGGTACCTGACTAAGAAGCTCCGGCTAAATACGTGCCAGCAGCCGCGGTAAT
>JAJQGP010000082.1 GCA_021200475.1 Lachnospiraceae bacterium | reverse complement strand
ATTCTCTACTGCATTTCCAAGGAAGTTGATCTCTTTCTCCATCAGATAGCCAACTGCGCAGTTGCCGCCTTTCGCGCGAACGACTTCAGTCACACCCGCTACAGATGCGTGTGCTCTGTGAGAAGAGCCAAACGCATCGCATACATAATCGTCGCAGAGGTCAGCCAGCTCTTTGCTGAACGCTTCGCCATTCTTTGTCTCTTCTGCGCCGCGGAAACGGGTATTCTGCAGAAGCACTACATCGCCCGGCTGCATCGCTTCTACCGCTGCGGTAGCCGCCTCGCCGGTTACATTATAATCCGCAACAAAGTTCACTTCCTTGCCAAGCTTCTCGCTCAGTCTCTTTGCTACCGGAGCCAGGGACTCGCCTTCGTTCGGGCCATTCTTTACTTTTCCAAGGTGAGAGCAAAGAATTACCTTGCCGCCATCCGCGATCAGCTTATTGATTGTCGGAAGTGCCGCCACGATACGGGTCTCGTCTGTAATCTCGCCATTCTTCAGCGGTACGTTGAAATCGCAGCGAACCAGAACTTTTCTGCCGTTTGCGTTGAAATCATCAACTGATTTTTTGTTAAGCATTGGGAAATCCTCCTGATTTTTGAAATTCAAAAAAGATAGTTTTTCGGAACAGCAGGCGCTGTTCTGAACTGTTACCAAAAAAGAAGCCCGGTCCTTTTTAGACCGGACCTCTTTCACATTAGGTCTTTTATCGTATTTACGACCAGATGCGCGGTGGCGATTAAGCCAGCTCAGCGAAGTACTTGATTGTGCGAACCATCTGGCTTACATAGGAATTCTCATTGTCATACCAGGAAACAACCTGTACCTGAGAAGTGCCATTGCCAAGGTTCACAACCATGGTCTGTGTCGCATCGAACAGAGAACCATATCTCATACCAACGATATCAGAAGATACGATCTCATCTGTATTGTAGCCGAAGGACTCTGTAGCCTGTGCCTTCATCTCTGCGTTGATACCCTCAACAGTAGCCTCGCCCTTAACAACTGCGTTCAGGATTGTGGTAGAACCTGTCGGGGTCGGAACACGCTGTGCAGCGCCGATGAGCTTGCCGTTCAGTTCCGGAATAACCAGACCGATCGCCTTTGCAGCACCTGTGGAGTTCGGAACGATGTTAACAGCGCCTGCACGGGATCTTCTCAGATCGCCTTTTCTCTGCGGTCCGTCAAGGATCATCTGATCGCCGGTGTAAGCATGAATCGTGCACATAATACCAGACTCGATCGGCATATAATCATTCAGAGCCTTTGCCATCGGAGCCAGGCAGTTTGTCGTACAGGAAGCTGCGGAGATAACTGTGTCATCCTTGGTCAGAGTTGTATGGTTTACATTATAAACGATGGTCGGAAGATCATTTCCAGCCGGAGCAGAGATAACAACCTTCTTAGCACCTGCAGTAATATGAGCCTCAGCCTTTGCCTTAGAGGTATAGAAACCAGTGCACTCCAGAACTACATCTACGCCAAGGTCTCCCCACGGAAGCTTGGAAGCGTCTGCCTCTTTGTAGATCGTGATGGTGTGGCCGTCTACTACGATCGCGTCGTCCGTATAGGAAACGGTGTCAGCCTTCTCATATTTACCCTGTGAAGAATCATACTTCAGAAGGTGAGCCAGCATCTTCGGGCTGGTCAGATCGTTGATCGCTACTACATCGTAGCCCTCTGCCTGGAACATCTGTCTGAATGCCAGACGGCCGATACGTCCAAATCCATTGATCGCTACTTTTACTGCCATGATAATAATTCCTCCTATATGTGTTTTTGAACAGGTATTGCCGGGAATTGTTAAATATTCCCCAACCTTTTGCTATTCTACCTAATTTTTCCCAGAATTTCAAGTGTTAATATGCAGGAACGAAAAAATTTTATAGACTTTTTACATGGATTTCGCTATGATAGCAGAGCGAAGGGTCTTTTGTAAGCCCATTCGGCTCGCCTTTCGCAGAAAGGAACGGATATTTATGAGCATTCTCTATGATTACCACACGCACTCTGCATTTTCCGGAGACAGCGATACGCCCATGGAAGAAATGGTTCACACTGCCGTAGCACTTGGACTTACGGGCATTTGTTTTACCGAACACCTGGATATCGACGCGCCTCCTGACCCAAAGGGTGCGGATTTTACGTTTCTGGATTTCGAAGCGTATTCTGCGAAGCTGGAGGAACTGCGCGCAGGTTATAAAGGCAGAATTCAAATTGGCTTTGGTGTGGAATTTGGCATGCTGCCGCATCTTCCGGGTGAACTCTCGTCCCTGCATAAAAAATACTCTTTTGATTACGTGATTCTCTCGCAGCACTTTGTCTGCGGAATGGATCCCTACTATCCGGAGTATTTCGAAAGCAGAACGGAGCGGGAAGGATATGAAGAATATTTTCACTCGGAATATGAGAATCTGCAAAGGTTCTCTCTGAGCGATTATGACACCCTGGGACACATGGACTATATCGTCCGCTATGGTCCGAACCGAAACCAGAATTATTCATATGCTGCGTATGCAGATTTCATCGACCCAATCCTGCGCTACCTGATCGAACAAGGAAAATGCCTGGAGCTAAACACCGGCGGCTATAAATACGGGCTTGGCGAGCCCAATCCCTGTGCAGATGTCTTCCGGCGCTATCGGGAACTGGGCGGCGAGCTGGTCACGATTGGCTCCGACGCACACCAGCCGCAGCATATTGCGTATGACTTTAAACGGGCGGAAGAACTGCTCACATCGCTGGGATTCCGCTATTATACTGTTTTTGAACGGAGAAAAGGGCAACAGGTGAAATTCTGAGTTAATATTTTTTCGGGCAGGGCAAGCTCTGCCCCTTACAGGTTGATTCACATACACATAAGCTGCCCATTTCCCAGTCAAATGCCCGTACAAATACGGCTACTTGGCTCGTTACTTCGCGGGAATAAAACACAAGCCACACAATACGATACCGATACTCATATTAAGACATCCTGTGCTGCTATCCCCTATGATTCCGCATCCGTACTTTCATCTCCCAAACCAAGCGCTTCGCCGAGCAGATTGTATCCGGTAAAGGCATCCAGAATATGATAGGAGCCGACATCCTCGGACGACCATCCCGCGGTCACCAGAATGTACTCCCGCTCGCCAACCTGCGCCATGGTCGCCAGGCAAAGTCCGGCCTCCTCCGTATAGCCGGTTTTCGCGCCAAGGATTTCGCCGCCTGTGACGATCTCATCTGTGACATTCTTAAAGAAGGTACTCCATACAGTAAACCCATCCGGATGAACATCTGTCGCGGACATTACGTGGTAGTGGGTGGTAAAAACCGTGCGGAAGGTCTCATTTTCAAGGGCCGTCTGCAAAATCAGAGCCATCTCATACGTCGTCGTATACTGCTCGTCATCATGCAGCCCAGTGCAATTCGCAAAATGGCTCTGCGTCAGCCCAAGCTCCTCGACCTTCTGGTTCATCAGCTCCACAAGCCCCTCCTCTGAACCGGCCGCCTCAATCGCAAGCTGCATGCAGCACTCCGCACCGGATGGGAGCAATGCACCGTAGAGCAAATCCCTAATCACCGTCGTCTCCCCCGGCTCAAACCCGGCCTGAGAAGCATTCTGTGCATAAAGTGCGTCATAATAATCAGCAGACATCGTCACAGAGGCATCCAGGTCAGAAATATTCTCTATCGCTGTCCACACCGACAAAATCTTGGTCATAGAAGCCGGGTAAATCTTCTCATCACTGCGTTTCGATCCCAGCACAGTGCCTGTGTTCTTATCAATCAGCACAGCATACGGACTGTAAAGCGAATCCAGATCAATCGTGACGTCCGGTGCCGCATCCGTGATCTTCGAGTTGCTAAACAAACGCAGAATTCCCTGACTGCCGGAAACATTTTCCTGACCACTGCGTCCAAGAAAATGCATTCCCGCAAAAACAGCAATCACGAGAATTAAAAAAACAGCCAGACAAAGAAGCACGGCCTTCCTGCCGGCATCTTTTCTGTTACGGTGTTTTCTTCTCTGCCGACGCGTACTGCCTGCTTGCTTTTGCAAAAAAGCACTGCCGTTTTTTCCGACAGTTCTTCCTGTACTCTCTCTTCTGTTTTTATCCTCATAGCGGCTGCCATAAGCGTCGGCTCGATTCTCTCGCCTGGATTGGCTTTCTGTATGATTTTTGGGGTTATTTTCCATAATCTTCGCCTTCTTTGATTTCACCTGATACGAAGATTATACATACATTTTGTCTTTCAGGCAAGTCCGGGTATTCTGTTTTTCATCCTGTTGCTCAACACTCTGGAAATCTGATGAATGCACCATCCTGAAAGAAATGAGAGCACAAATACCAGTCCGGTTGCTGCCAATCCCCTCCACCAGTATTCTCCCACCGGATATCCCTTTTGCCAGCTAAATATTTTCTGGTCGAAAACACAGGAAATCAAATACATTTCCAGTGTCACTTTCAAAATCACAGCGGCCATCCGGCAAACAATCTTACTTTTACAGTCAATCTGGTACACAGATAAAAAGAGTAATACAGAAATCACCGCCGTCCCTGCATGGTTATAGCTAATCGTGTAGCCTTCGCCCATCTTTGCTCCATGTCCGGTCATATAGTTGATTAGGGCAAACATCAGCATCCTGCCTTTTACCATTTCTATATAAACTTCAATGTCATTAACCTTTTGCTATGCTGTCCTGAATTATTTTCAGCATATCTTCCGGGGTTTTAACCTCCACTGGACTGTAACTGGTTTCTGAAAAAACCTTGTCTCTGGTAACAATGTAATCCGCCCCTGCATTATAAGCGCTATAGGCAAGCACCGCGTCTTCAAAATCAGCCATCAGGGAAGTAAGGGCGTATCCACAGATTTCTCCATTGATTTCTGCTACATCAAAAACATTTAAAATTTCCTGTATGGCCTGCCTTGCTTCTAAATCTCCCAAGCTTTTTCTTGAAATGTAATAAATGTCTGTAATGGTATTGGCTGTCACATATCCGGATATTTCTTCATCGGCAACTGCATCAAAAAGTTCTCGAACCGATGCATAACCAGATCGTTCCAATATGGCATCCAGTAATATGTTGGTGTCAAACACAACTTTCATTTGAAACGTTCCTCCCGTTCTTTATCCAGATCCACATGCAATCCTTTAGGGTAAATGTTATACAGTCTCTCAAGAGCTGCTTTTTTGTCTGGTTTTGCAGAAACGAGTTTTGCGGCAACCTTGCCATTCTTTGTAATCAATACATCCTGCTCCTGTGCCATCATGACATATTTCCCAGGATTCGTTTTCAATTCAGATACAGAAATTTGTGTCATAACCATTTCTCCTTTCTTATGAGTAATTTGTTGCTATTCTTATTCTAACACAAAAGACCTGTTTTTGCAAGAAAAATAGGTCTTTTCCAAGAAAAAATATGGTCTTTTTTCGAATTTTATACGGCTCACTATTCCTACCGCTACTTTTTAAGCAACTGCTTTTTCTCAAACTCCCTCTTTGTAATCACACCATCATCCAGCAGTTGCTTGTACTTCACAATCTCATCAGCGACAGAAAAAGCTTGATTCTGCTGTGGCTGTGACTGATACTGTGGCTGCGGTTGATTCTGAGTCTGGAACTGTATTTGATCGCGATGTTGTTGCTCATACAGTGATTCCGGCGGCTTTTTTGAATCTCCGTTCATTGAATCTACGATAGTTTTCGGCGTTGGCTCCTGCTCTCTATATTTCACTAATGCAAGCTTCTCGACAATCGTGCTGTAATAGAGATCACCGACTTCGAGCAATGACCGTTTCCCATCTTTAAAAATAACGATAAGGTTGTATGTGCCCTTCTTTCCGCCGGATGTCGCACCAGCAAGAAGCCCTATTGGTCCAAGCAGGAAATTTCCAGCCAGCCCTTTTGCTACGCCGCTTGCAGCGCTTTTTTGATGATCCTCCGTAATGACATCATACGTAGCAACTTCCTCTGGTGTCAAGAGGACATCCTTCTTAAATGTCCCCAGTTCTATTGAAACGCACTGGCTCTTCTCTTTTCCTTTTCCTATCGTTGTAAGCTTTAATGATCTTCCCTTTGTAGTCTCCATCAATCACCATGTTTCTTGCCATAACCGTACCTCCCGATAAGCTTCATCTTTAGAAGTTTCCATATACCAAGATTATTCTACAATTTGGCAAAAATGTCAATTCTTTTATACTTGCTTTCACTATGTAGATTGTCAAGTAAAATTGGTTTGATAAAGTTGTCCACAGTCTCAATCTTAGGGAGGATCATAGAGCACACGATCCGAGGAAGACATTTATCACCAAGGCGAAGAAGGGCGGAGTTGACGAATACACGATTAAAAAAATTGTCGGTCACCGTATCGTAGATATAACTGAAAGCGTCTATACGGAACGCAATCTCGAATGGCTTAGAAGTGAGCTGGAAAAAATACAGTAGCCCCTGTGGCTGCTGTATTTTTTTTACTAACTTATAGTGTGCATTTTTGTTACCTTCGGCTTGTTACCTGTATGTTACCTGTACGTTGTCTGTGCAGGAAATCTCATGACATCCCATGGCGTTTCCATGATAGATTTATTCTAAAATTTCAGAAAGGAAAAGTGCCGCAAACCCTTGAATTTACGGCACTTTCTGAGTTGTTGCTATTTAAGAAGAAAAATTGTAACTATTCAGAACAGCAGACCGCCTGCGATGCAGGCTATATGCCGCTAACGCGTCATATTCTCCGCTTCGCTCCGGTCGGTGCTAAACGAGCGCCACTGGCGCTCAGCACCTGTCTTTTCATTTCGATGCTGTTCTGAACTGTTACGAAAAATTATACTTTAGAACTTCCCAGCATCAGCTGCTTCCTGTACGGATACCGCTACCGCAACCGTCATGCCGACCATCGGGTTGTTGCCCGCACCGATCAGACCCATCATCTCTACGTGTGCCGGTACGGATGAAGAACCTGCGAACTGCGCGTCAGAATGCATACGACCAAGCGTATCGGTAAAGCCATAGGAAGCCGGGCCTGCCGCCATGTTATCCGGATGAAGGGTACGGCCTGTGCCGCCGCCGGATGCCACGGAGAAGTACTTCTTGCCTGCTTCGATGCGCTCTTTCTTGTAGGTACCAGCTACCGGATGCTGGAAACGGGTCGGGTTCGTGGAGTTACCGGTGATGGAAACGTCTACGTTCTCTTTCCACATGATCGCCACGCCTTCCGGAACGCTGTTCGCGCCGTAGCAGTTTACCTTGCCGCGAAGGCCATCCGAGTAGGATTTGCGGAATACTTCCTCTACCTTATTGGTATACGGATCGTATTTTGTCTCTACATATGTAAAGCCGTTGATTCTGGAAATGATCTGTGCAGCATCCTTGCCAAGGCCGTTCAGGATGACACGGAGCGGTTTCTGACGAACCTTGTTCGCTTTCTCCGCGATACCGATCGCACCCTCTGCCGCCGCGAAGGACTCATGGCCAGCCAGGAACGCGAAGCACTCGGTATCCTCTTCCAGGAGCATCTTGCCCAGGTTGCCATGGCCTAAGCCTACCTTACGGGTATCTGCTACAGAACCCGGGATGCAGAAGGACTGCAGACCCTCGCCGATGGCTGCTGCTGCGTCAGCTGCCTTGCGGCAGTTCTTCTTGATTGCGATGGCTGCGCCTACGGTGTATGCCCAGCAGGCATTCTCAAAGCAGATTGGCTGAATGCCTTTGATCTGGTTATAAACATCCAATCCGGCGTCTTTTGTGATTTTTTCTGCTTCCTCAATGGAAGCGATTCCATAACTGTTCAGTACGGAATTGATCTTGTCAATTCTTCTCTCATATGATTCAAATAAAGCCATTTCGTCACACCTCCTTTACTCACTCTTTGCGCGGGTCAATAATCTTCACTGCATCAGCTACACGGCCATACTGACCTTTCGCCTTTTCCCATGCGGTGTTCGGATCGTCGCCTTTTTTGATGAAATCTGTCATCTTGCCAAGGCTGACAAACTGATAACCAATGATCTCATCATCTGCGTCAAGAGCGATACCGGTTACATAGCCTTCTGCCATCTCCAGATAGCGCGGGCCCTTTTTCAGTGTGCCATACATGGTGCCGACCTGAGAGCGAAGTCCCTTTCCAAGGTCTTCCAGACCAGCGCCTACTGCCAGACCGTCCTCAGAGAAAGCGGACTGCGATCTGCCGTATACGATCTGTAAAAACAGCTCTCTCATAGCGGTGTTGATTGCGTCACAGACAAGGTCTGTATTCAATGCCTCCAGAACCGTAAGTCCGGGAAGAATTTCTGCTGCCATTGCCGCAGAGTGCGTCATTCCGGAGCAGCCGATTGTCTCGACCAGAGCTTCCTGGATCACGCCATCCTTAATATTCAGGCTCAGCTTGCAGGCACCCTGCTGCGGTGCACACCAGCCTACACCATGTGTAAAGCCAGAGATGTCTTTGATCTCTTTTGCCTGTACCCATTTTGCTTCTTCCGGGATCGGAGCGGCGCCATGATGGACTCCCTGCGCCACTGGGCACATTTCTTCTACTTCTCGTGAATAAATCATTGTCTTACTCCTTTCGGTAAAAGTATAATATGAAACGACAAAAAGTCGTTTGCACGCAGCCAACACAATCTGCTTGCGCAAAACCATCGTGGCTGCTTTATTCTCATAAAGCGGGTGGATAAATCCATCCCGCTTATAAGCGTGATAATCAGGAATATCCTCATTTTCAGTCATTGTACCCGTTTGGATTCATCGACTGCCATCTCCAGGAATCTGCGCACATCTCGTCAATGCCATACTGTGCTTCCCATCCCAGTTCCTCTTTCGCCTTTGTCGGATCCGCATAGCAGGTCGCGATATCGCCTGCGCGGCGCGGCTTGATCTCATAGGGCAATGTTTTCCCACAGGCCTTTTCAAATGCATGCAGTACCTGAAGTACGCTGTATCCCTTTCCGGTGCCAAGATTATAAATGCGGACTGCAGGTTCATCGTCAAATTTTTTCATTGCCTTTACATGTCCATTTGCCAGATCAACCACATGGATGTAATCCCGCACACCCGTTCCGTCCGGTGTGTCATAATCATCCCCGAATACGCCAAGCTTTTCGAGCTTACCTACCGCAACCTGCGCGATGTAGGGCACCAGATTATTCGGTATCCCCTTCGGGTCCTCGCCGATAATACCAGCCTTGTGCGCACCGATCGGATTAAAATAGCGCAGCAGCACAACATTCCATTCGGGGTCAGATACGTGCAGATCCGTCAGAATCTGCTCCAGCATTCCCTTAGTCTGGCCGTACGGATTTGTGATCTGTCCTTTCGGGCAATCCTCGGTAATCGGCACAAACGCCGGGTCCCCATAAACGGTCGCTGAAGAACTGAAAATGATCTTCTTTACCCCGTGATTTCTCATAACATCACAGAGGGTCAGCGTACCGGTGATGTTATTGTGGTAATATTCAAGCGGCTTACGTACTGACTCGCCGACTGCCTTATACCCCGCAAAATGAATCACGGAGTCGATCGATTCTTTTTCAAAAATCGCGTTCACTGCTTCATGATCCAGCATATCCG
Source organism: Lachnospiraceae bacterium (assembly GCA_021200475.1). GTDB lineage: Bacteria > Bacillota > Clostridia > Lachnospirales > Lachnospiraceae > Choladousia. The sequence goes on along the minus strand of JAJQGP010000082.1, from coordinate 6,869 downwards.
CATTATAAAAGGTAATCTTTTTCCCTGTAATCTGCTCTACACGCTCAATGGCCTTTTCATTGGAATTATAAAGATTGTCCATCACAACAACCTCATAACCATTGTTTAAAAGCTCCACACATGTATGGCTGCCGATATAACCGGCTCCGCCTGTTACCAATACTGCCATTTTCTCCTCCTTACCGATGTCCTGTCTGCGGTTCTCACCGCAATTCTTTCTGGTCGTTTCCCATGATACACTTTTCTCTTTGTTTTGTAAACAAAAAATCCGTCCATTCCGCGAAAAAACGCAAAAAAACACCACGGAAATTTTTCTGTGTGAAACTCTGTTTCTATGATATACTTAAGGTCAGGCAGCTTTTCAGGATGCTTACCGCCCCTGAACGATCTGTCATTATCATTCTATGCAAGGCTATATTCTGAAGCTCCGCCATGGTGTTCCAGAATTGCCAGAATAACGAAAGGAGTTTCTTATGTTCCGTTCCCATCGTTTTTTGTCGCTCATGCTTTCTGCCGCGCTGCTCTTCCAGGCCGTCCCCGCCCGTGCAGAGGAAGAAAAGACTTCAGAAACAGGATTTTTCCTGGATACAGTGATCACAATCACGCTCTATGGAGATAAGGATTCCACCGCCATGGACGGGTGCTTTGCTCTGTTAGATCAATATGAGCAAATGCTCAGCCGTACGGTAGAAGGCAGTGATGTATGGAATATCAATCACAGTAACGGTGAACCCACAGAAGTCAGTGAAGAGACTGCCTGGCTGATCGAAACAGCACTCTACTATTCCGAGCTCTCCGATGGTGCTTTTGATATCACAATCACCCCACTGGTTGAATTATGGGACGTACAGAACAAAGCCAGCCTGGTCACCGGGGACGAGACGGCGGAAGAGGCGTACGCTTCTGGACTGATTCCTTCCGAAGAGGAAATCGAAACTGCGCTTTTACATATTGATTATACCGCTGTTTCCTGTGAAGGTACGACCGTTACGCTCTCTGACCCGGAAGCGGAAATAGACCTTGGCGGCATCGCCAAAGGATATATTGCCGATTGTCTGGAAGATTATCTCCTCTCACAGGGGATTGAAAGCGCTCTGATCAATCTTGGCGGCAATGTACAGACCGTTGGCACAAAACCGGACGGCAGCAGCTGGAAAATCGGCATCCAGAAGCCTTTCGGTGGAAGTTCAGATATCATTACCGTTGTAGAATGTACCGGAGAGTCCGTCGTTACATCCGGCACCTATGAGCGCTATTTTGAAATCGACGGGACAATCTATCATCACATTCTCGACCCAAATACCGGCTATCCGGCTGATAACGGTCTCGTCAGTGTCACAATACTGGCTGATTCCTCAACGGTCTGTGATGCTCTGAGCACCACCTGCTTTGTCCTCGGTCTGGAGGATGGTATGGAACTGATCGAGTCCATAGACAGTGTAGAAGCGCTGTTTATCACAGAAGACGAAGTTATGTACCGCACAAGCGGATTCCCGGAAAACTGAAAGGAAGCGCAGCATCATGCTCCATGAAATACATCCCCTGAACGAAGAAGAAATCCGGCTGATTGAGGATGGTGCACTTGGCTCAATCCTTGCACAAAGCATCAAAAAACAGGGGCAGATAACATCTCCTGCCGCCCCTTTTGCAGCCCCTGCGGAATCATATCCTGCTGTTGACCGTAAACCATACAGCAAAGCTTTATCCTGCAGGGACTGTGTCTTCTTCGATATCGAAACCACCGGTCTGTCTGCGGATACCGCCTTTCTCTTTCTGATCGGCTATATCTGCTATGAGGAAAACAGCTGGAACCGCCATCAATTGTGTATTCACCTGGTACAGGAAGAGAAAGCTCTGCTCTCTTCCTTCTTCGAAGCAATAAAAAAAGCGCAGTGTCTGATCCATTTCAATGGCAATACCTTTGACATTCCTTTTGTTCAGAAACGGGCTGCCGCAAACGGGCTTTTCCCTCCTTTCGATCGCCTGATTTCCATAGATCTCTACCAGCGGTTCCGTGCCCTGCGTAAGATTTTAAACCTTCCAAAAATGAATCAGAGCTTTCTGGAAAAATATTCCGGGTGGGAGCGGGAGGATCATCTGAGCGGGAAGGAGGTCGTCTCCGTGTTCTGGCGCTATGCGGCTTCGAATACATTCCCCACAAATGAAGCTTCCCTTTCTGCCGGCAATTCGGAATACTCCCGGCGGAAAATCTGCCCTGACACAGACGCTCCGGCATCTTTCGGAACAGAACAGCTTTTGCTCCGGCACAACCGCGATGATCTGCTCGGTATGGTGCAGATTCTGAGGTTTGAATCGTATCATATGCTCTTTGCCGGCCATATTCGCATTGATAAAACAGAGACAATCCAGGTTTCAGACCCTGACACATGTGAATATGAATGCATGCAACTCTCTTTCTCCACAATCCAGCCGCTTCCCCATTCGCTGATCCTGACAAAACCGATTCATGAGAGCCATGCAGCCTCAAAAATCACGCTGTCCGCAGATGGGCAGACCGGAAAACTTACCATCCCTGTTTTTTCCGGGACTCTTCGCTACTACCTTCACGACTATAAGAATTACTACTACCTCCCCCTGGAACATCAGGTAATCCACAAAAGTATAGCCTCTTATGTTGCAAAAGAATATCGGATACCCGCAAAACCGGACACCTGCTTCATTGAGAGAAGTGGTTGCTTCCTGCCGCTGCCAAACGTCCCCTCTTCATCCGATGCGATTGCTTTTTTAAAGGAACGACCTCTGTTTCAGGAAAACTACGAAAATAAGGATTTCTATATAGAATATACGAATGAATTAGAGGAACAGGAAGAAATGATCACTTCCTACGCCAGGATACTTCTTACCTATATAGCGCAGAGGTGAAAAAAGGAAAGGGATTTGCACCCCTTTCCTCTTTTCATATGAAAAGTCATTTCATTTATCCGATCGGAAAATTCACCACAGCAAATTTACAGATTCATTCCGGAATGCGTTATTTGCATTATTCCTCTGCTGATTCATCCATTACTGCTTCCTCATCATCTGAGGCCTGTACCGGTGCCTGGTTCTCGATGGCTTTCATGCTCAGGCTGATCTTATGATCCTCGCCATTAAAATCAACCACCTTTGCCTCAATCACCTGTCCTACCTTCAGAATATCGGAAGGCTTATTCACATGATTGTGTGAAATCTGAGAAACATGGAGCAATGCATCCACACCCGGCTCAAGCTCAATAAATGCGCCAAAGTCCGTCATTCTGGCAACCTTGCCCTCTACAATGCTGTCTCTCGCATATTTCTCACCCGCTGTCAGCCATGGATTCTGATCTGCAAACTTCAGGCTGAGTGCAATCTTACTGCCATTGATGTCCTTGATGAGAACAGTCAGCTTCTGACCTACTTTAAAGACCTTCTTGGGATTCTCAACATGTCCCCAGGACATCTCTGAAATATGGAGAAGACCATCTGCGCCGCCAAGATCTACGAACGCACCAAAATTGGTCACATTCTTTACAACACCATCTACCACATCACCCGGCTGGATGCGTTCAAAGAGTTCCTTCTGCATCTGCTCTTTCCGGGCTACCAGAATCTGCTTGCGGTCACCAATGATGCGTCTTCTTCTCGGATTAAACTCCGTAATGATGAATTCAATCTCCTGGCCCGCATATTTTTCAAGATTCTTCTCATAAGTATCGGAAACAAGGCTTGCCGGAATAAAGACTCTCGTCCCTTCGACAACAACACTCAATCCGCCTGTCAGTACCTGTACAACCGGTGCTGTAAGTATTTCCTGAGAATTAAACGCTTCTTCAAGTCTCTTATTGCCTTTCTCGGCAGCAAGACGTTTGTAGGTAAGAACAACCTGGCCGTCGCCATCGTTCACCTTCAAAACCTTCGCTTCCATTTTGTCATTCACCTGGACAAGATTTCGAAGGTCCACATTCGATTCGTTTGTGTATTCGCTTCTGGTAATAATTCCATCTGCTTTATAGCCAATGTTAAGGATGATTTCATCTTCCTTGACATCAATCACAGTCCCTTCGACTACCTCCCCATTATGAATTGTTTTGAATGATTCATCCAACATTTGATCAAAACTCATTTCTGACATGTTTTGATACCTCCTCAATCAATTTATTTGGGGTCGATGCCCCTGCTGTAATGCCTACGCAGCCTATGGATGGCAATAGTCGAATATCCAAATCTTTCATAGTTTGTATATATAAAGTATTTGCACATTCCGTCTTGCATATCTCGAACAATTTGCGCGTATTCGAGCTATGGGTACCTCCTATCACGATCATACAATCCGCTTTGCCCGCTATTGTACGGGCTTCTGACTGGCGTTCCTCAGTCGCGCTGCATATCGTACACATGACATCTGTAGTATCATAACGCATTTTTAAAAGAATTTCAACTAATTTATCAAATTTCTTGTAATTAAATGTCGTTTGCGAAACGATGGAGAGCGGTCGTCCAGGCAAAGGGCGGAATTTTTCTGCTTCCTCTTCCGTACCGATCACGCTCACAGGTCCATCCGCCCATCCTTTGATTCCCTCCACCTCAGGATGTCCGTCATTTCCAATGATGACAATCTCACTTCTGGCTGCGCTTTTCTCTTCCACAATCCGATGAATCTTTTTGACAAACGGACAAGTCGCGTCAACCATATGAAGGCCATTTTCCTCTATTTTTCTGTAAATTCGCCGCGAAACACCATGTGAGCGGATAATCACTGTCCCTTCCTTCACCTGAGAAAGCTCATCTTCGCTGTTGATTACCCGGACTCCTTTATCCGAAAGCTCTCGCACGACTTCTTCATTGTGAATAATCGGACCATATGTATAAATCGGCTTATGTCCTTCCTCAATCTGACGATAGACCTGATCAACCGCTCGTTTCACACCAAAACAGAAACCGGCGGTTTTCGCAACAATTACTTCCATCTTTTTCTCCTAACCCGGATACTCCAAATCAGAGCCAGGCCAATCCATTTACCTGGCCTTCCGGCCAACAACAGGGGAAAACTCATCTGAAACAGACAAATTCAGCAAACTTCTCCGGGATTCGACAACAGTTCATCATAAATCTCATCCACCAATGCATGCACATCCGTCCGCGGGATTTCTTTGCAAATGCTCTTCGCCAGCAAAACAAGGAGCTGTGAACGCAATTCTTCCTCCGTCTTCTGCCGGTCTCCGTTCAAAGCGATAATTGCGCCGCGTCTCCGGTCTATCGATACAAACCCCTCATCCCGAAGCACAGCGTAAGCCTTATTCACCGTATGCATATTAATACCGATATCTCCCGCCATCTGCCACACAGATGGAAGCGGATCCCCCTCCCGGATCTTTGACCGAGCAATTTCGAGCACGATCTGATTTCGAAGCTGCATATAAAGTGCTTCTTCACTCTGGAAGTCTATCTCTATCAGCATTTTCCCACTCCTTTGTATTTCTCTCCCATCCATCGCTTTTTCTTGAGCGACTGTCTTACAGAAACAGTCTATTTAAACGTTTTCTCTGTATAAGGTACGTTTCTATACGTAACCGTTCCTGTTAAAGATCAATGTAATCGATATCAACCTCACCGGTACCATTTGGCAAATCTTTCGGTGACTCATATCGCGGTTGTTCCTGAGGCTGCTCATATTCCGGCATCCGTTTCGCCTGACTCCTGGCCTTCGATGGTTTCGGAACCGTTGCCGGATCATCCACGTTCTGCTGTCCATTCAGCGAATTCTCCTGTTCGTAGAAGGAATCCCGGCCTGTACGGTCAAAAGCATCCTCCTCATCCATCTCCTGAGGCTGCTGGTGTCTGGTATCTTCTACGATTACCGGTTTCTTTTCTTTTTTCTTTTTCCCTTTTTTCTGTTTTTCCTCTTTTTTCGGTTTTTCTTCTTCCATCTTCGGTACCTGACGCCCGGAAGCGTAATTCAGTCCTTTGTAATTCTTCAATTCTGATTTCAGGTCTCTGTTTTTTAAAAGAAGATTAATCACGATAAACAAAAGTACGACACAAAGAGCGATCATGCCATACAGAATCTTCATTAAAAGATCCACCCGGTCGCGATAGGAGCTGGTCTCCGCTTTCAGTGTAGAAATCGTATTTTCTGCATTCTCCAGTGTCTCCCGTGCTACGCTCACGTAACGGGAATCTTCCGTCTCAGCCTCTGTCTCGGTCTGCACTTCCGTCTCGGTCTGCGGCTCCGTCTCTGCTTCTGCAGCCTCCGCTGTGACATAAAGATAATACGTATAGGCATCACCGTTCTCCGCAACAACCACAATAGAGACGGTTGTCGAGCCATCCGTCAGATCCGTTCCGCTGATGCTGTCAATATATGCCGCGCTGTTCGACGGAGTAGGACTCAATGTCAGTGAAGCAGTCCCAGCAGGAACGGTCACTTCGTATTCCGTCGTACCATAAGCAAATTCCGGAGATACAACTGCTCCCTCCGTCGTAATGCCCAGCGACGACAGCGAATTATCTGCTGACAGACTGTCGGCGGACGCAAACGTGCTGCAAAGCCACATCGCTGCGGCAAGCAAAAGCAGAACCGCCCCGATCTTTTTCTTCCTTATATTTTTCATAGATGATACCATTTTCATTTATACTCTCCTTATTGCTCACCGGACTTCCTCACACATCTGCCTGTCTTCCACACGCCGGAATGGGGCCGTCGGTGTTTTGTATCTGATCAGCTAAGCCTCATCAATCGCTTTTCCGATATCATGACGATAATATTTATTTGCGAAGGAAATCCAGTTCACCGCATCGTAAGCATTCGCCCGGGCAGCCTTCAGGTCGGCACCAGTCGCAGTCACTCCCAATACACGCCCCCCATTCGCTGTCTCTTATACACAAAT
>JAJQGP010000092.1 GCA_021200475.1 Lachnospiraceae bacterium | reverse complement strand
CTTTATTTACAACAAAAAAGAGAGGTACAAACCTCTCCAAAGTGTTTAACTGCCGGGAATAAAAAGCAGTCTGAGTAACTGCTCCGAACAGGTCCCCAGTTTGATAAAAAACAGAATAGCAAAGCAGCGACAGAGCGGGTGTCAGAGGTTCTCAGGGGTCTCCGGCACCTGTTTTCTTTTCCCGTACCCGTATTCTTATATAGAAAAGTTTTTTTGAATTATTCAGGAACGAGAATCAATTCCTTATTATTTTCTTATCTTTTCCTTATCTTTTTCTTGTAATTCATAAACGGATACGCTATTATATTTTATATGACTGGAAAACGGGTACTGTTTCACCTGTTTTTGGTTATGCGTCAGAAAAGAAAAGGGAGGAAACAGATATGACGTGTGGGAAAAAATCCCTGTGGGCAGTGTTGTGCGTTTTGGTTTTCATGTCCTTTTGGATGTTGTATGGCATTTCTGTGCGGGCCGCAGACAGTGCGACCGCATCTTCGGAGCGGACCGTGTACTCTTTCAAGGACGGAAGCGGCAGCTATCTGGTGCAGAAGGGCGAGCGGTGGTATCTGCGGGATGCGGATGGAAACGCGCTGACCGGTCTCCAGTATCTGTCGATCAAAAAAAATGAGGTGCTGCAGAGCGGGTATTATATGTTTGACAGCAACGGAAAGCTGATCCGGAAAAAAGCGGTTTATTATCTGAAAACAACGGTGAACGGCGTGACGTTTAAGGGGTATTATTATACCAACAGCAATGGGCGGTTCCCGAAGACTGCGGCCGGACTGACAAAGATTTCCACCCAGACCTGTAATGCAAAGACCTTTAGCGGTTATTATTATGTGCAGGCATACGGAAAGCTGAATACCTCCGGTGTGCAGGTGCGCCTGTTTTCCAATAAGAAGGTCGATGGCGTGACGTTTAACGGCTATTATTATTTCAACAGCAGCGGAAAGCTGAACACGACACAGAAGTTTCATCAGGTATCGCAGACAGTCGGTTCTGTGACGTTTAATGGAAAATATTATTTCGGCGGCACGAACGGCGTCCTCATCCGGCAGGCGGGGTGGATTACTTATAATGGGTATCAATATTATATTGATTCAAATGGAAAGATGCTGACAGACTGCTGGCAGGATGGTTATTATCTGTTATCGAACGGAAGGATTGCGAAAAGCCGGCAGGTAGCGGACGGCTCCTACGTGGACTCGGATGGACGCAAATGCGAAGCGGAGGAGATGGTACTGAGCAGTCTGAAGAAGACCATTTCCTCCATGGTCAGTTCGTATGGCGGTACCTGGTCGGTTTATGTAAAGAATCTGGAGACAGGGGATGTCCTGAGCGTGAATGACTGCACCATGTATCCGGCCAGTACAATCAAGGTGTTTGTGATGGCATCCGTCTATAATGAGATCGCGAATGGACGGATGTCGGAAACTTCGACGATTACAAGCCTGCTGACTTCCATGATCACGGTCAGCAGTAACGAAGCGTACAACGAGCTTGTGCGCAGGCAGAGCTCTTCCGGCAGCAGTTTTCTGAATGGTGCGGCTGTGGTCAACAGCTATCTGAAAGCGAATGGTTACACCAGCACAGCGGTTCACCATACGCTGCATCCGTCGTCCTCTTCCAGTACAAGTGACGGCAGCAAGAATGTTTCATCGGCAAAAGACTGCGGTGAGCTTCTGGAAGCAATCTACAACGGGACCTGTGTCTCAAAAGCCTATTCGCAGAAAATGCTGAATCTGCTTCTGGCACAGGAGAGGCGCTATAAGATTCCGGCAGGGGTTCCGTCCGGCATTAAAGTTGCGAATAAGACGGGGGAGACCTCGACAACCCAGCATGACATCGCGATTGTATTTGGAGAGAAGACGGATTATGTGATCTGCGTCTTTTCCTCTGGCGTGAGCGAGTATACGGCGATCCGGGGGATTAAGAGCATATCCAGTACGGTATATGAATACCTGAATTAAAGAAAGGAATGCGGTGGCTTTGCCACTCGCAGCAGACATGGAACGGGCAGGGAAAAATCTCCTGCCCGATTTATGCTTCCGATTTGAGGGCATCCTTCACGAACAGATAAATCTGCCGGTAGGCCTCTTCTGAGTAGTGGATCCCGTCAATGGTCTCGGTGCCGGATTCCAGCAGGTAGCTGTAGCTGTCCAGATACGTATCCGGGTAGGTGTTCTTAAGGTGTGAGTTAAAATCTTCAATATCTGCGTTCGTAACATAGAGCCCCGCTTCATCATCGACCGGATTTACAGAGAGAAAGTAGAAAACCGTGTCCGCATATTCGGCGGTGACTTCTGCGTAGAGTACCATATAATTATAGAGGTTTTCGTAATCATTGACTCCCATATTGAAAATGACCGGCCTTGTGGGATAGTCGCTGATAGCCGATCGCAGGAAGGGAATGCCGGTTTCAGACAGCCAGGAATAGCCCTCGCCGGCCGCGCCGATAAATACGTCGTCTGAGTACGTGCCAAGGGCTTTCTGCATCCCTACCGTGCGGGAGTCGCCGACCCAGATCGCCGGTGTGTCCTCGATTGCGAGAAGCTCCAGCACCCATTCCGTGTCTGGTTCCGTTTCTGATTCCCTGTCCGTTTCCTCTTCGCGATGGAGAAGGACGGTGCTGCAGGAGTCTTCTTCTGAGAGCTGTGAATCAGAGCTTTTCTCATATTCCTGAGCCGAAGCATTGCTTTCCGCAGACACTGCCGAAGCTTCGGAGCCCGGAGTGTCTCTGTCGGCGGTCGGAGATTCGCTTTCAGCTGAACCGGAAACGCCTTCCTGAAGGGCACTGAGCTCCTGCAGCAGCGCATCTACATCCTGCCCAGCCTGCGTATTTTTCTCTTCAGAAGCAGCCCGATCGGCCTGCCAGCTGACCGTCAGGCAGCCCGTAAGCCCAATCAGCCCTGCGATTAACAGGATTGCTGTAGTGATAGCGGCAATCGTTCCTTTTTTCATACCTTCAAAAATCCCTTCCATTTACATAATATAAGTATTCGCTGTGTATTTGTTTTATCACGATATCGGAAAATATACCAGATTTTTTCAAAAAAAGCTATTGACAAAAGGGAAAACGCGTATTATACCTGACTTCAGGATTCTACATTAAAAAATGGCGTTAACTTAGTGGAAA
>JAJQGP010000047.1 GCA_021200475.1 Lachnospiraceae bacterium | reverse complement strand
ACTCGACGCATTATCTGGAGGAGGCACAGACCCTGTGTGACCGCATTTACATGATCGATCAGGGACGGATCGTCGCGGAAGGGACGCCGCAGGAGCTGATGCAGAATGCTGGCGCGGACAGTCTGCGGGAGGCGTTTCATGTGGTAATGGAGAGCTGCGCCATTTAAAATCGCGCTATCGCGCGATGGGCGCCGTTCCGTTCTCGATTCCCTTTGGGAATCGGAACATTGCCTTCATCCTCGATTCGCTTCGCGAATCAAGGACAGGTAATGGAGAGCTGCGCCATTTGAAAGCAATAGAATTAACTTCGGGGAAGGAAATGAGATGAAAAAAATACGTATTTTGGTGCGGAAGGAAATTCTGGATATTCTTCGCGATAAGAAGACGCTGGTGATGATGATTGTGGTGCCGGTGCTTCTGTATCCGCTGCTGCTGATCGGACTGTCGCTTTTGATGACTTCCATGATGACGCAGGAGGAGACGAATACGGCACTGGTGGTGAGCTATTCTGCTGAATATGAGGAAGTTGCTCAGGCACTGGATCGTTTGCAGGAGGAGGATGCGGATGTCCGTCTGTTTTTCGAAGCGGCAGACACGGAAGATGAGCTGGATCTGAATGCTGCAGACGTGGTTCTTCGTCTGGAGACGGATGAAGAGGGTGTGCTTCAGGCAAAGATCGAATATTTCTCAGCGGATACGTATTCTTCCGAGGCCTGCGAGCTGTTAGAAGAATTGCTGGAGGAATATCGGCTGGAGCTGGTGGAGACGGCGCTTACGGATGCGGGATTGACCATGAAGGCTTTGTATCCGGTGATGTATGAGACAGCGGATCAGACTTCTATGTCGGAGAGCTTTGGCATGAGTGTCGGCGGCTGCATTGGGATGCTGCTGATTACGACCATTCTGCTGGGCGCGCTGTATCCGTCGATTGACGCGATGGCAGGAGAGCGGGAAAGGGGAACGCTGGAAACCTTGCTGACCCTTCCGGTGACAAATTTTCAGATCATTATGAGCAAATATATTTCGGTTTCTGTCTTTGCATGCGTGACAGCGGTGATTTCCATGCTTTCTCTGGGAGGCTCCGTGCTGTTTCTGTACTTCGGGCTGATTCCGGGAACCTTAAGTGAGCTGGAAGCAATCTCCCTGGGCATGGTGCTGTCGGTCGTTCCGATGCTGATACTGACGCTGCTGGTGACGGCTCTGCTGATCACTGCGCTGTGTATGTGCTTCTGTGTGTTCGCGCGCAGCTTCAAAGAGGCAAATAACTATATTACCCCTGCGATGCTGGTAATTATGATCGTTTCCATGGTGGGGATTTTCCCCTCCGTGACGCTTGACGCCCACACGGCGCTGATTCCGATCGCGAATGTTTCCCTGATGATAAAAGAATTGATCTCCGGGCAGTTTGACTGGATGCTTGCGGCACTGACGATTGTGGTGAATTTCGGGTACAGTGTGCTGATCGTGTGGATTCTCTCAAGAATGTATGACAGTGAGGCCGTCCTGTTTTCAGACGGGTTTACCGGCTTTCGGATTTTCCAGAAGCGCAGCGACATCAAACCAGGCACTACGCCCGCCCCCGGCGACGTCGCCATCGTTGTCCTTGTGCTGCTTCTGCTGATCCTGTATGTGGGCAGTGCTGTGACAGTGCGCTCCGTCACAGCAGGTACGGCCGTCACACAGCTTCTGATTCTTACGGTACCGCTGCTTCTGACCTGGTATATGAAAACCAATCGGAAAACACTTTTCCTGCTGAACAAACCCCGTTTTTCCGTGATTCCGGGCGCCCTGCTGCTGTACGTGGGGGCGTACCTGACCGGGATTGCGCTATCCATGGTCATGTATGTGCTGTTTCCGGTAAGTGCGCAGAACCTGGAAGCGAGTTATACAGAGCTGTTTGCACAGCCGTTATGGATCCTGATGATTATCATGGCGCTTATGCCCGCGATTGGCGAGGAACTGCTGTTCCGCGGCCTGATTTTCGGAACGGTGCGGGAGTGGATGAAGGAGCGGTCGAGAGGAAGCAGTCGGGAAAGTGAGAACAACGAACGACCCTTTGGCTTTGATTTGCAGCAGTCAGCAGCCGGGATACATGATACCATGGAAAGTCAGAAAGAGAGACCGCATATGGCAGCGATCTGGCCGGCTGTGGCAGTCTCCGCCCTGATTTTTGCGGCCTTTCATATGAGCCTTGTCAAGCTGCCCTCGACCTTCCTGCTTGGCGCGGCGTTTGCATATGTGATTGATGCAGGAGGCAGTATTTATCTGTCCATGGCGCTGCATTTCCTGAACAATGCCGTGTCTGTCGTGGTATCCGTATACCCGGAGCAGGCGGAAAAGTGGGTGCCATTTCTGGTAAAAGAATCGTATTCGGTATCGGAGATTCTGCTGATGTTGGGGGTGGGGATACTCTGTGGTACGGCAGGATTTTATTTGCTGCGAAGAACTTCGTGCGGCCATTCAGCAACGAGCTGCCAGTGAAGGAACAGTTGCGCATAAGCAACAGCAGCGTTTCCTGTTTCGCGCTTCTGATTTTTCTGTGGTAAACGGACCGAAGGCGTGGTATACTACAGAAAAGAATGAAACAGGAAGGTAGCGGACATGAATTCAGTAGTCATGGTTGGAAAATATGAATTGTTGGAGTCGAATGTAGTATATCTGGATCCCGGTATGTCTGAAGTGGTGATTTGCTTTGCAACTGAAGAAGAAGAACAAACATATATCCATTTGTCGTTTACAGATGATCAGGAAAATACGGAGTATTCGATCAAAGCAAATGTTCAGAATAATCATCTGTATATCACATGTGTGAATTTTTGTAATACCCTTGGCACTGGTACTGTAAAAGCGCTTGAGATTAGAAGTACAGAAATGGAAAAGATTCTTTTCCACTTCTGGGTGTATGCAGTAGGAGAGAAAGGAACCCGCCGAATAGAGTATAATTTACTTAAGGAGGCCGTGAATGATTGATAATGACAGTTTGTCCGGGAAAGCGTTAGAAATTGAGATATCTGATACCACGCAGGATAACAGGAAAGCAAAGCCTTATAAACTAACCGCATTTTCGTTGCGCAATTATAAGGCCTTTCGGGGAGATACTGGCTGGATTATGATAAAACCGCTAAGTTTGCTGGTTGGAAATAATTCAGCCGGGAAAAGTGCCCTGTACCAGGTATTGAGGATGTTAAAATTCGCCTGTGAAAGGCTGGTTCATGAATCCAGGTTTGAAGATCTGAGCGCCTTAGAAGATTTGTCAGGGGATTTTACAGATGTGTGCAATAAAGACACTGTAGGACAGGAAGTGCTTTTCCGATTTCGATTTTCTGCGGTAGAAGAGCCATCAGAGGATTTGACTTATCAGATATCATTAGGAAAAGCACCGGCAGGTGATTATGGAATTGTAAAAAGGGTAGAAATCGAGAGCGACCAGAAAAGCTGGGACTTGTTGGATTACTATGAAAGTACCAACCTCTTCTTTTTAACCTGGAAAGGAAAAAAGAAAGTTCCGGCTGAAATTGGAATGATGGTTCAGAGCGTCTTTGATGCACTTTTTGACTTTGCGGATTCTATTCGAATTGTTTCAGCGCATCGAGTCGTTCCCGCGCGTGTGATGCAACTGACTGGAACCAGACCGAAAGAGTTAGGTGAGGACGGCAGTCAGTCTTATAATTTTCTCTATGCTCTTGCGGAGGTGGAGGGTCAGGAACTGGATTTGGTAAATAATTGGCTTGGAAGATTTGGCTATACGTATTTCTGGAAAGCAAGAGGAAAAAATCGTGGAGAGTTTATGCTTAAGAACAAAAGGACGGGAATAGAATCCAATATTGTGGACAATGGTTTTGGAATTTCTCAGAGCCTTCCGATAGCTGTTGCTGTTTCATCCCTAAGGGGAGAAATGCTTTTGATGGATACGCCGGAGGCTTTTCTTCAGACAAATATGCAGAGTGAAATGGGAGATTTACTGGTTCAGGGGGCGCAAAAAGGCTGTCTTCTGGTGGAAACGGGGAGCGAATATCTGCTTCTTCGGATACGCAGAAGAGTGGCAGAAGGAAAGATCTCAGCGGATTCTATGTCCATTTATTTTATTGAGGAAGATGAAAGTGGAAGTGCAATTTGCAGGGAAATTGGAATTGATCAGGAAGGGGAGTTTATTCATCGGACTCCACAGTTTAAGAGATTTTTTTCCTCTGATTTCAGCGACATGGAGGTAATAGATCAAATACGGCTGGAGAAATATCGAGCGATGTATCAGGAAGAAAAATCCCCAAAAAACCAGACATAGGGAGCAGGCGGTTATGAGATTAGTTATTGATACAAATATCTGGATAAAAGCTTTGGTCAGTGAAGAATATGAAATAGATTGCGCGGAAGCTTTATATTGTTTCCTGCATGATAAGGAAATGGAACTTGCTCTGGATTTTAATGGAGATATATTGACAGAATATCAGGATAACCTGCAGGAAGAGCGATCATTTCAGAAGTGTATGATGAAACTGAAGAATGAAAAGCGGACGCATTGGGTCTCATCTAATCTCAATAAAGTGCATAAGAACGCTTTGATTTCCAGAGGATTTCATGAACCAGAGGATCATGTTTTTGTCGGAACGGCAATGAATGCAGATAAAATTATCGTCACGGAAGACAGCGATTATGGTGTGCATCAGGAGGCAGAGAAGCAAGAAGTATTTACATATATGAAAGAAAAAATGGGAATGCGGGTGATGTCAGCAGAACAATTTTCCGAAGAACAGGTTTGAAAGCTAAAGAGGAGCGGTATCCGGTGGACGACAAGATACAGCTCCTTTTTTGTGATGATACGCGAGAGGAATTTTGACAGCTTTGCTTCTTGTTCCCCGTTTCAGATGATCAGGGATGAGAGGAGTCTTCTTATCTGTTTTTTTCTCCCTGCAAAACTTCTCTGCACTGCAGGATATCGTCATAAAAATCCCGCATTTCTTTCTGTGAATCAAAGACCGCGACGAACATCTGGTTCCCCATTGCGCCGGAGAGTGCATCGGGGATACGCTCCGCCATTTTTACATGGGTACTGTATTTTTGCAGGATATCGTCCTTCGAGAGGATAAAGTCCTTGCCGTCGCGGCGTCCGGCAAACACGCAGTAGGCATGGTCGCCGACCGGCATAGTAGAGCGGTCAAAGGCGATCATGTCCGCCCAGATCTTGTAGACGTCGGTGCTGTGCGCGAAGTCGATCATATCCGGCGTCACGCCGCCGCTCGGGCGCATGTTGACTTCAAGTGCAACAAGGTCTCCCTTTTTGCCAAGCCCCTCCTGATCCTGCAGAAGGCGGAAAAACTCAAAATGCACGAAACGGCTTTTGACACCGAAGCTTTTCACCGTCGCACGGCCCGCGGCACGGGTATCATCAGGCAGGTTCTTGAGAATGTAAAAAATAGAATTCTCAGATTTGTTTACGATGTCCATGATGGATTCCGGCGTGACATTGCCGGTCTCAAACATTGGCTCGCCCTTCGAGTCAATGATCGCGTCGTAGGAATTCACCTCACCCTGTACGAATTCCTCCATGATGTAGGTTGTGTTCGGCCATTTCAGCTCAAAGAACTGCTCCATCTGCGCATCGTTTTCCAGCTTGAAGGTGTGAGAAGCTCCTACACCATTGTCTGGTTTGGCTACGACCGGATAGCCGACCTCTTTCGCGAATGCCAGGCAGTTTTCCAGCGTGTCGACCATGTGGTAGCGCGCGACGGGGATACCGGCCTTGCGGTAGAAGTCTTTCATACGGGATTTGAATTTCACATTTGGGATATCCTCCACATGAAAACCGGTGGCAATATTGAAATCCGTGCGCAGCTTCGCGTCGCGCTCCAGCCAGTATTCGTTGTTTGATTCCAGCCAGTCAATTCTCCCGTGCTTATAGATCAGAAAAGCGACCGCGCGATAGACCTCGTCGTCGTTTTCGAGGCTGCTCACCTTATAATATTCATTCAGACTGGCCTTTAAGTCGGCGGTCAGCTCGTCATAAGGAGCGTCGCCGATGCCGAGCACGTTGAGGCCGTTTTTCTTCAGCTCCCGGCAGAACATCCAGTAGTTGGTTGGAAAGTTTGGTGAAATAAATATAAAGTTTTTCATTGGTAGTAACTCCCTCTTTTTCTCAGTTCTGATAATTTATGTGTTTTATAAGTCCGAATTTTGCTGTGACCAGTAACGATTTATTCATATCCCAGCAGGTATGGCACAAAGTACTCTACCTGCTTATACCACCAGTTCCAGTCGTGGCAGCAGTCTGTCCCCCACAGATCGACCCAGGCATGGATCCCTTTGTCTTCCAGAATCCGCTGCAGGTTCCGCGTGGAATCAGGCATTTCCCAGGCGCCCTGTCCGCAGCAGATGACTGCGCGCTTGAGGTTGTAGAGTGGGATGTATGGATGGTCCTTTGGCATTCCTCCGAGATAATGAATGGGGGAATTCTGGTAGACGAGATCGTCCATGTAGTCGCCGAAGCCGTAGTCGGTGGAGTAAAGTCCGGAGAGCGCCAGCAGCCCATCGAACAGATCCGGGCGGCGGAAATACAGGTTTGCTGCGTGGGTGGCACCAAGGCTGCAACCAAATAGCATGATTCCCGGATATCCGCTCCAGCCGTTGTAGTCATTGGCAAGATTGCGCAAAGATGGCACCAGCTCATCGGTGATGTAGGTAATCCACTGCTCATAGCGTTCGATCCGCCAGCGTGCGTCGCCCAACGGGTTTGACCAGGTTTCGCCGTCGACGGTGTCGATTGCGCAGACGAGGACCTCCCCGTTTTCAATCCATGGTGCCCAGACATCGGTCATGTGGAAATTTTCGAAGTCGTAGAAGCGTCCGTCCTGGCAGGGGATGAAAATGATCGGGCGGCCGCCATGGCCGTAGACCTTGCACTCCATTTGCCGTCCGAGGGCAGGACTGTATTCACTGAAATATTGAGTCTGCATGGTATATACCTCTTCTGTTTGTTTTTGGTTCATCCGGATCAAAATCACGGAAATACAGTGAAATATCGTTACTGGTCACAATTTGACTACGCATTTGCTGCATGTCAGTCTGTGTTATGAGTACAGCAGGGCATCCATAAAAAATGGAATCTGTTTTTCCCAGCTTGCCTCACAGTGTGTTCCGCCGGGGATGATCCGGCTTTCCAGCAAAATCCCTTTTTTCATCAGCTTTGCCGTAATCCGGCCAAACGCCCGCAGCATATCCTTATGGTTTGCCAGCTCTTTTTCGCCATAATCCATATAGAGTACGGTATCAGACGGAAGATTCGCCCGTTTGATCATTTTGGAAAGCCCGTCCATATCTACCCACAGGGATGGAGAGAGAGCCGCAGCACGGGAAAAATACTGAGAATATTCGAGAAGCGCATACAGACTCATCAGTCCCCCCATTGAGCTTCCGGCAATAAAGGTGTGTTCACGGTTTGGCAGGGTGCGGTAACGATGGTCGATTTCCTTTTTAAAGGTATGTACCATCCAGTCCATGGTGATCTGTCCTCTGGCGTCGATTTTTCCAAAAGCGGGATCCTCAAAGGAGAAAGGGGGTATATTCCTTCAGACGCCCATTATCCGGGCTGTGGTTGCATTCCACGGCGGCAATGATGAGCGGCGTTCCGGTGTAGTCCATATATTCCTTCATGCCCCAGCACTTTCCGTATGTCGCGTCTGAGTCGAAAAAAATATTGTGCCCGTCGAACATATAGAGAACCCCGTACCGCCTGTCCGGCTCAAAGGCGTAAGATTCCGGCAGATACACGTAAACGCCCCTGTCTTCCTCTCCCGTCAGTTCGGGAATAGTAATATTCCATTTTTCAACCATAATTTCCTCCGTCATCTGTAATTGTAGCAATTTCCATCTGCATATGATTATAGCATTTTCTTTTTTTCCGTCAATCCATTTTCGGCCGCCCGGGGAAAACCGGTGGACTTTTTCCGGAAATTATGCTATAGTGAACGACACACAGAAGGGAACAAATGCTTTCCGGAGAGGCTGTTTGGGAGGGAAACGGGATTTTTCATGGCTGGTCTGACAAAAGAACTGATTATACAGACGGTATTTGAATTGCTGAATGAACGTCCATTTTCGAAAATTACGGTCAAGGATATCGTGGAACGATGTGGGATTAACCGGAATACGTTTTATTATTATTTTCGGGATATTACCGATGCTATGGAGTTTTCCGTGAAGCGTGAGATGAACCGGATCATGGAGACGCATCTGGAGGCGGAGGATGTTTTTGACGGGCTGCTGCAGGTCATGGATATGTTTTCCGAAAATAAAAAAGCGCTGCTTCATATCTATCGTTCGCTGGATCGCGCGGTTATGATGCGGGAAGTAGATGTGCTGTGTGAATATATGGTATCCGAATATGTGCTGCATGCGAAGGATTATATTGATATACAGAACCTTTCGCCGGAGGATCAGCGCATAATCCGGAATTTTCAGAAATGTATTCTGGAAGGCGTCCTGCTGGACTGGATGGAGCATGGGATGAATGAGAATCTGACCTCGGATATGAGGCGCGGGATGGAGATGATGAATCTGGCTGTGGATCGGCTCGGGTAAAGGAAAGGCAGAATCAATCAAACCACTCAATTGGTCATTTTTGCCGCAGTGTCTGAATTTTGAACACTGCGCTTTTTTTGTCTGTATTTTTTTCTCAAAAAAAAGAATAAAATTCTCTCCGAAAGGAGGCAGGAGAGAAGACATGGATTCACTGAAGACTCTGAAAATCGCCCGCAACGGCTATATTGTTGTTGCCCTGATTATCTGTGTTCTGGGTATTTGTCTGCTGGTCAATCCGGACTGTACGGCAGACACACTCATCCGTGTGCTTGGTTTGATTTTTATCGTGGACGGAATCATCAAGATGATCGGCTATTTTTCAAAGGACTTTTACTGCCTGGCATTTCAGTATGATTTCGCGTTTGGAATTCTGATGGTGGCGCTCGGTCTGGTAATTCTGATTCACGGGGAAGGCTATTCACAGCTGTTGTATGCGGTTCTTGGACTGGTAATTCTGATGGACGCTCTGCTGCGGATTCAGATGTCGATGGACGCCAGAAAATTCGGCCTGGGTCTCTGGTGGAGAATTCTGATCATTGCCGTCCTCACCGGTGTTTTCGGGATGATACTGGTCATAGACCCATATGGTGGGGAAGGAGCGACCATGACACTGACTGGCACGGCGGTCTTGCTGGAGGGACTGCTGAACCTGTGTGTAGCCGTTTATACGGTAAAGATTCTGGACCGGTTTTCTGTACCGCCCGGCCAACAGGAATGAAGAAGCATCAATACAGAAAAAGGAGAAAAGGAAAAGATGAAACTGGCAGATAAAGCAAAGGTGGCCGCCACGGAGCTGGTGGCGACAAAAGCAATTGGTTATCTGGAAAAGAATCCGGAAACCAATATTCCAAAGCTGATGGAGCTGGTCGACAAATATATGCCGAAGGACTATTACGTATCGCAGAGAAATGCGATTCGTTCGGCAATCACGGACAGGAATAACAACTGGTATCAGCTGATTTTGCGGATGTATGAGCTGGATCCGGGGGTGCGGGAAACCTTTTTTAAAAACTTTATTATTAACGCAAGTCTGAAAGGAACCGCGATGCAGAAGGATTACGCACAGGAGCATAACTGCAACGTGCCGTGGGCCATCCTGCTTGACCCGACAAGCGCCTGCAACCTGAAATGCACCGGCTGCTGGGCGGCGGAATATGGACATCAGCTGAATCTGACCCTGGAGGAGATTGACTCCATTATCCGTCAGGGCAAAGAACTGGGCATTTATATGTACATATACACCGGCGGTGAGCCGACTGTGCGCAAAAAAGATCTGATTAAGCTCTGCGAAATGCACCCGGACTGCGAATTCCTGGCATTCACGAACGGCACTCTTTTTGATGAGGAATTCTGTAATGAGATTCTGCGGGTAAAGAACTTCATCCCGGCATTCAGTGTGGAAGGCTCAGAGGAGGCGAATGACGGGCGGCGCGGCGAAGGTATTTATCAGAAAGTCATGCACGCGATGAAGCTGTTGAAAGACCGCGGGCTTCCATTTGGCGTATCGACCTGCTATACTGCCGCGAATGTGGACAGCGTGAGCAGTGAGGAATACTTTGACCATCTGATTGAAAGCGGTGCATTCTTCGCCTGGTTCTTCCACTATATGCCGGTTGGAAATGATGCTTCCCCAGACCTTCTGCCAACGCCGGAACAGCGCCAAAAAATGTATGAGAAGATTCGCGAATACCGCGGAACGAAATCTCTGTTCACCCTGGATTTCCAGAACGACGCCGAATATGTACACGGCTGTATTGCCGGCGGGCGGCTTTATATGCACATCAATGCGAAGGGCGACGTAGAACCGTGTGTATTCATTCACTACTCGAACTGCAATATCAAAGAGACTTCACTCAAGGATGCGCTGAAGAGCCCGATTTTCCAGGCTTACCATGACAACCAGCCATTCAATGACAATATGCTGCGTCCATGCCCGATGCTGGAAAATCCGGAGCGGCTGCGCGAGATGGTAAAACAGACAAAGGCGGTGAATACGGACTATCAGAGTCCGGAGAGTGTGGATGATCTCTGTGATAAGACGACGTCTTACGCAGAAAACTGGAAACCAACCGCGGACGAACTATGGGCGGAAAATCCAAAATCGAAAAAATCATGACTTTGTGACCGCAATGGAATCTCCCTGGCAGGAAGAGGATCCCCCTGCCGGGGAATTTCTATGTAAACGGGGATATTCCGGTTGACAGAAGAGGAGAAGTGATTTATTCTAAGGTTGTTTCTGTGAAATCGCAAATACACTGTCCCGCAGAGTTTCTGCAATATTATAAAACAGTTCAGAACAGCATCGAAATGAAAAAGACAGGCGCTGTTCTGAATCGCAGTCAATCGTTCAAAAGAAAAAGGAAAGATTTATTATGACTTACAACGGATATGAGCTTGCCTGGCTTTTCCTTGTTTACTCGTTCCTTGGCTGGGTTCTGGAAACAATTATGGCTGCCTTAAAGAAAAGGCGATTTGTAAACCGTGGTGTGATTAATGCTCCTCTGTGTATCAGCTACGGTATTCCGATGGTACTGCTTACGGTATTCGGGGAGGAACTGTCATGGTTCTGGCTGTTCTGCGGCGCTGCTGTTGTGGCGGCGATGACTGAGTGGATTGGCGGTCGGGCGGTGGAGTATTTTTATCATGAGCGGTGGTGGGATTACTCAAATGTAAAATGGAATCTGGACGGCTATATTTGTCTGCCGATGACCCTGGTCTGGGGTGTTCTTGCGACGGTATGCAGGTTCTGGGGCAATGCGCTGCTGATCCGTCCCTTCCGCTTTCTGCCGGAGCTTGCGGAAGTGCTGATCATCTGGATCTGTGTGATCGCGGTTGCTCTTGATGCGCTGGCGACCCTGACGCTCATGTATGGCAAGAGTGCACATGCAGAGAGGTGGAGGTCGGTCGACAACTGGTTTACGTCCTTAAGCAGGAATCTTGGCGGACGCCTCTACCGTCAGGTGACACGAAGGATTGAACGCGCCTACCCACAGAAAAGGGCGGTTGAGAAGAAAGAAGTGCGCGACGCAGGTGTTTTTGCGTCGGGCTGTTCCGCTTATAAGCTGATATGGATGTTCATTCTGGGAGCGATCCTGGGCGACTTTTTCGAAATATTATTTATGCGAATGACGACCGGTGTCTGGATGAGCCGGACCAGTCTGGTGTGGGGGGCAGTTCAGCATCATATGGGGTTTTGCGATCGCGGCGGCGACCCGGCTTTTGCATCCTTACCGGGATCGCTCAGACAGCTTCATTTTTCTGACGGGGACGGTATTGGGTGCGGTCTATGAATATCTGTGCAGCGTATTGTCTGAAATGATATTTGGCACGGTATTCTGGGATTACAGTGAGATTCCTTTTAATCTGGGCGGCCGTATCAATCTGCTTTACTGTCTGTTCTGGGGGATGGCAGCGGTATTCTGGCTGCGGGTGCTGTACCCGCGCCTGTCCGGACTGGTCGAGAAAATTCCCATGCGCGCGGGCAAAATCGTGACCTGGTGTCTGGTTGTTTTTCTGATTTGCAATATGCTTGTGTCCGGCATGGCACTATTGCGCAGCAATGAGCGGCTTGAGGGCGTGAAAGCGACGGAAAGCTGGCAGGTGTGGCTGGATATGTATTATGATGATGACACGCTTGCAAAGATTTATCCGAACGCGATCCGTGTGGAGTGAAGCAAAAGCAGAATGTCTGAGACTGCAAACAGGGTGAAACCGTGTAAAGTGAACCGAAGGGCAGCCCTGAATGTGAGGAATGGAATTCATGCGGAAAGATTGGAGGAAAACATATGGAACCGCTTGTGAGTATTATCGTCCCAGCCTATAACGCAAAGGATTATATCGGGCGTTGTGTGGACAGCATTTTGAATCAGGAATATCAGAATCTGGAGATTTTGCTGATGGACGATGGCAGCAGCGACGGGACGGATGTGCTGCTGGATGCGTATGCGAAAAAGGACGCGAGGGTTCGGGTCATCCATCAGAAAAATTCGGGCGTCTCCGCGACCCGCAACCATGCTCTGGACCTGGCGCATGGTGAATTCATTCAGTTTGCGGACAGCGATGACTGGCTGACCCCGGATTCGACAAGGCTGTTTGTGCGGTCTATGCTGGGGAGCAGAGAGGAAGAGGCTCCTGGAAGCGGATTGAAAAACGGATCAGGAATCAACCCGGAAGCCGGGCATGGAAAACAGTGTGATATGGTGATTGCGGATTTTTACCGTGTGACGGGAAAACGTGTCTCGCAAAAGGGGGACATTGACGCGGATCATCTCATGGACCGCAGGGAGTTTGCTTCTTATATGATTGAGAATCCGGCGGATTTTTATTATGGCGTTCTCTGGAACAAATTCTTTCGCCGTTCAATCATTGAGGAACACCAGATCCGGATGGACGTGGAACTCGACTGGTGTGAGGATTTCCTGTTTAATCTTGAATACATTCGTTATGCGGAGGGGATTCGTGCGATTCAGGCTCCGGTATACTATTATATGAACCGCAAAGACAGCCTGGTTTCTCAGGGAATGAGCATCAGTAACACAATCCGGATGAAGAGTACGGTATTTGATTATTACAATGCTTTTTACCGGGATGTCTACGAGGAGGATTATGATGAAGTAAAACAGAAAGTGCGTATGTTCCTGATCAGCACTGCCTGGGACGGTTTTGTCATGCCCTCTGTTGTGCCCGGGACGGCAAAACTCGGAGAAGAACGCATGAAGCTGGCCGGGCAGTCTGTCAGCCTGACACAGGGAATTCTGGCGGATCTCTACTACTTCCGCAAGCTGCTGGAATATTATCTGGGATTAAGCGCAATGCTCAAACAGATCACCCTGGATGAGGCCTTGCTGCTGCTTTTGCTGGAAAACTGCCGACAGTTCGAGGATCGGAAGGAAATTGCTGAGCTCGCAGGACTGAATGCGCAGAAAACGACACGCGCTCTCCAGCGTTTAAAGCATGAAAAGCTGATCGAGTTTGATCCGGACGCAGAGGAGCGGATTTCCATTGAATTGCTGGAAAAATCGAAGGCATATCTGAATGAAATCCATCACGCGGCAGAAGAGTGCAGGCGGGCCTGTCTGAAAGACTTTTCCAAAGAGGATGCGGAGCTTTTTCAGATTTTTACGGAAAAGGCCTGCGGTAATATGCGTGAGAAGATTTCCCAGGTTTCCTTTACGGTGGCGCTCGATACGGCGAATTTTACCAAAAAATCCGGAAAGAGTGCAGGCAGCGGGAGAAAAAAGAAGTCTGATAAAGGCAGGGGGTAACCCCCCTGCCTGGTTTCACAGCACCTTATTCAGAAAATCAATCGTCCGCGGTTCTTTCGGGTTCAGCAGCACCTCCTGCGGGGTGCCTTCCTCGACGATGTAGCCGCCGTCCATGAAAAGGACGCGGTCCGCGACCTCGCGGGCGAACCCCATTTCGTGGGTGACGATTACCATCGTCATGCCGTCCGCGGCGAGCTGTTTCATAACCTGCAGCACTTCACCGACCATTTCCGGGTCGAGGGCGCTGGTCGGCTCATCGAACAGCATGATATCCGGTTCCATGCACAGGGCGCGTGCGATGGCGACACGCTGCTTCTGGCCGCCGGAGAGCTGGCTCGGATAAGCGTTTGCCTTGTCTTCCATGCCAACCTTCTGGAGCATTTGATGGGCGCGCTCGGCAGCTTCTTCTTTGCTGGCTTTTTTCAGGTCTACCGGTGCGAGGGTCAGGTTCCGCATGACATCCATGTGCGGAAACAGGTTGAAGTGCTGGAATACCATGCCAATGTTTTCACGCAGCTTATTGATATCTGTTTTTTTATCGGTCAGGCTCATCCCATCGACTGTGATCTCACCGCCAGTGATTTCTTCCAGGTTGTTGATGCAGCGCAGAAATGTGGATTTGCCGCTGCCGGACGGTCCGATGACAACAACCACCTCTCCCTCATAGACATCCGTGGAGATGTCTTTGAGCACTTCCAGCTTTTTAAAATTTTTTTTCAGATGAGATACATGGATTTTCACATTGTTACTCTTTGCCACGATTCAGCCTCCTCTCAAGCGCTCTGGATGCCAGTGTCAGGATCTCGATTACAATCAGGTACATGACGGCGACAATTCCCCAGGTCTGAAAAGACATAAACGTATTCGCAACTACGTTTTTTGCGGTGTTGACCAGTTCCGGGAAACCAATGATGGACAGAATGGATGTGTCCTTCAGCGTGATGATGAACTGATTGATGATGCTTGGGATCATTGTGCGAATCGCCTGGGGCATGACGACACGGTACATGGCGCGCCACCAGGGAAGCCCGAGGCTGCGGGCAGCCTCCATCTGGCCCTTGTCTACAGACTGGATGCCGGCGCGGATGATTTCGACCATATAAGCACCGCAGTTCAGCGCCAGGCAGATCGTGCCGGCCTGGAGGGCAGAGAGTGTGATCGGGTTGCCGACGATATTTTTCATAAAATAGGGTACACCGAAATAGACAAAGTAGGCGAGTACGATCAACGGTACACCGCGGATGACGTCGACGAAGACTTTGTCGATCGCACGGCATATTTTATTGTTCATGACGCCGAGGATGCCAAAGAAAATACCGAGAATACAGGCAAAGAACAGGCCGCACAGTGCGAGCAGAACCGTCTGTCCCATGGCATTCAGCAGAAGATGCCCGTATTTTGTAAGAATCAGAACCATAAAAGATCTCCCTTCGGATGAAATCATGTAAAAAGGCTGCTGCCAAACCCACGACGGCTTTTACAGCAACCTTTTTAACGATTTAAAACAGCTGGCAGCAGGTCTGCGCTTCGCTTCGGTCCGTCCTGAAACACGCAGAACCGTTCAGCGCCGCAGGAACGCTCCACTTTGCTGTCTTGAACTGTTACCTGAAAATTATTCTGTAACTGCTTCCGTCTCGACCTCTGTCTCAGCCTCAGCGTCGCCAAGCATAGAAGCCTCTGCCGTAGCTGCCGCATCCTCGCCAAGGTAGGTAGCGATGATTTCAGCATAGGTACCGTCCTCTACGATATTAGCCAGTCCGGCGTTGAACATATCAAGCAGCTCTTGGCTTTCCTCAGAGAAGATCGCGAAACCGTAAGGAGCGCCATCATTTTCGGTATCATACAGAATGGTCAGAGCCAGATCGCCGTCCTGAATGGAGGCAGCCATGATCGGTGTATCCTCAAAGCAGGCTACAACCTGTCCGCCAAGCACTGCCTGATACATAGTCGGTGAATCCTCAAAGTAAGTGATCTCAAATCCATATTCCTCCTGCAGGCTCTCCGCATAGGAAGCGCCCTGCGTACCGGTCTTTACGCCAACGGTCAGTCCGGCAAGGTCTTCAAATCCGGTGATCTCAGAATCGGACGCTACGGTCATGGACTGTGTCGCATTGTAATATCCGTCGGAGAATGTCCAGCCAGCTTCTTTTCTCTCATCTGTGATAGAAGCGCCGGCGATCATGCCATCTGCCTGGCCAGCCTGGCAGGCGGCGATTGCGGAATCCCAGCCGAGGGAATTCAGTTCATACTCAAACCCCTGATCTTCAGCGATCGCCGCAAGAATGTCTACGTCAATGCCTACAAAGTCGCCGTTCTCATCGGTGTATTCGAATGGTTTAAATACAGTGTCTGTCGCGATCACCCATACCTTGGATTCTTCGTTCTCTTCTTCCGCCGCCACCGGAACGGTCATGCAGCCCGCGATCATCGCCGCGGCAAGTACGAAAGCTAATTTCTTTTTCATTGTGAAACACTCCTTTTCTTAAAATGATCGTAACGGCTCAAAGCAAAGGTGTTACAGCCTGTTGTTTTGAACTGTTATGAAATAATAATGAAAAAAGGGCGCAGCCACGAAAGCTGACGCCCTTGTCACTTGAATTATTCTAGCACCGGACAGGAATTCTGTCAATCATAATTATAAGCCTTACATTTATTTTTATGCATTTTTACCCTTTTCTTTTGTGATTGATCCTGGTGCCAGATCGGCAGTTAAACACTTTGGAGAGGTTTGTACCTCTCTTTTTTGTTGTAAATAA
>JAJQGP010000066.1 GCA_021200475.1 Lachnospiraceae bacterium | reverse complement strand
GACAGGTAATCATCAGCGGTATGCCATCCTTTTGTCACATCCTCATTGGAAGCCTCAAGCGGGTCGCGGAAAATCACACCGGACAGTTCCTCGATGATATGGTCATATTCACCCGGTGTACCAAGCAGCTCAGACATAAAGGGCAGGTCAACGCCTCCCTGTTCTCCAATGGAAACGGCAAGCGCCTCCACCGGCGTATCCACGCTGGTAATACTGCGGTCCGGCCGGATTGTCCGCTTTGTGAACATATCTGCCTTTCCGAGCAGCTTCCCGTCTTCATCTACATCTTCCAGAGAACAGAGCAGATAATACGAAGAGTCGTCACCGAACACCTTTGCATTGGCGCGGGAGTTTAAAAGCCCATAGTCCGCTGTAAATTTATCATAGGCATTTTCCAGTTCCTTCTGCTTTGCTGTGATCATTTCATCTGGATAATCCTGCAGCTGGTATTCAATCAGGTCATTGACTGTTTCGCGAAGCGAGATCATCCCCAGCACGCGCTGCTTCGCCATATCATTCATGTTCACATGACGCATCACAGAATCTTTCCGGAAATAGACCTCACCGTTGACTGCTGTGAATGAAAAATTCTTTACAGACGGGTCAGCAGGAATGATTTCGGAGCTTTCTTCCTGCGAAAGCCCTTCCTCTGCGGAAAATTCCACTGCCTGATAACTGCCATGAATATGAGAGACCGCTTCACGCAGCTGTTCGGCCAGATCAGCGCCGGGGATGGGAACGACCGTGCATTCTTCACGGCCATATTGCGTGCTTTCAGAAGTCAGCTCACCCATCACCATTTCCGGATGGTCGATGAAATAGCTGTTGACAGCCAGTCCGTCCGGTGTCAGCCCCAGATGCACCCAGTCCGGCTCGATGTCAATCGGCGTATCCCTTTTCTGCAGGAAGATGATATCCGAGACGACATCCGTGCCGGCATTGGCGCGGAAAGCGTTATTCGGGAGCCGAATCGCGCCCAGCAGTTCCGCCCTCTGAGCCAGATATTTGCGTACATCCGGGGATTTTGCGTCCATGGTATAGTGGGAGGTCACAAAGGCCACAACGCCGCCGGGGCGCACCTGATCGAGCGCCTTGGCGAAAAAATAGTTGTGAATAGAAAAACCCAGCTTATTATAGGGTCTGTCGTTTACCCGGTAGTCACCGAACGGTACATTCCCTACAGCCAGGTCATAAAAATCGCGCCGGTCCGTGGTCTCGAAACCTGCCACTTTAATATCGGCATTTGGATAGAGTTTCTGAGCAATGCGGCCGGTGATGGAATCCAGCTCTACACCATACAGGCGGCTTCCCTGCATACTGTCGGGAAGGAGCCCGAAAAAGTTGCCGACACCCATGGAGGGCTCCAGGATATTTCCGGTTGTAAAGCCCATTTGCTCAACTGCGTCATAAATTGCACGGATCACAGTAGGACTGGTGTAGTGGGCGTTTAACGTACTGGCGCGGGCGGCAGCGTATTCCTCCTCAGTGAGCAGTCCTTTCAGTTCCTGATATTCCTGCGCCCATGCAGTTTTATTCGGATCAAAAGCGTCAGTGAGAGAGCCCCAGCCGACATAACGGGCAAGGACGACCTGTTCCTCCGGAGTCGCGTTACGGTTTTCTGCCTCCAGCGTCTGCAGGGTGCGGATCGCGGCCACATTCATCGCATATTTCTGTTTCGGACCGCCTTCACCCAGATGGTCATCAGTGATATGGTAATTCCGGGCAGGAATTTCCGGTTCCAGAGCTTCATGTTCCGGCTCGTCAAAGTGAAGGGTTCTGACTTCCACATCGAATGGCAGACCATTTTTCTCACCAGAATAAAAAGCCACTGGCTCCTCGTTTATTTCCGGTGACGGATGGAGAATTGCCTGCACCTTCTCCCGCAGGCCAGGAGTGTCATTCAGCTGTGCGGAATCAATATAAGCATAGGCATCTTCCCAGGAGTCGAAAGTGACGGGATAATCGTCTTCTCCACCAAAATAGATCGGATTGCTTTCCGTCGGGAGGAAAGGCCAGCCGGCTGTTTCCATGGCATCTACAATAAGCTTTTGCTCTGGTGTCAGGCCGGTCATTACGTGATCCCGGAACTCTGCGCGTTCTGTATCTATTTCTTCTGCCTGCCCTGCAAGCGTCTGAGGATAACGCTCCATAAGCCGTAGGAAATTCTCGCGGCTCTCGGCACGTAAAACAGGGAAGCGCAGTGATGGGTCAAGATGGACATCAAACATTCCAATGCTGTCAATCACAAAGGGCTTTCCATCTTCTAGGTATACGGTATCACCTGCATGATAAGGAAAGTCGGGTTCTGCTGATGAGTTTTCCGGCTGCGGTGCAGGCTCATTTACAGCTTCAGGTATCTCTGCCAGCGCCTCCGCGATCTCATCGTCCGTCGCGTCCATCAGTTCATTAAAATCGAGATGTTCCAACTCCTCGGAAATCAGTGCCTTCAGGGAATCATACTGTCGGGTGTCAAACAGCCGGTCATTCAGATATCGCTCAATTTTAAATTCCACCAGATTGGCACTGGCTTCAATCGGGATATCCTCATCTGAAATGGTTGTGTAGCCGATCCCGATTTTAGTCATATCATCAAAATCTGCAGGGGTGCTGAATTCATCCATACAGTACTGGTCAATCAGATCTTTCGCCCGATCCAATGGTGAGCGCGCCGCCTCTTCACGGGCGTTTTCAATCAGTTCTTCACGGTATTCCTCCGCATTCCACCGACTGTCGAAATCAGTTCTCAGGCCATCGCGATCTACATAATAGGTGCCGGTCTGATCATCCCAGATGGAATACGCCGGCCGGCCCGGATACCAGTCCACATCTATCACATGAAAACGATCTTCGGGGGTAAGAGTATCGCTGCCAGCCTCCGCAGAAGTTGCCTCAGCCTCATCCAGTACAGCTTCCTCTACCGTCCCAACTGCCGGGACTTCCGCAGCCTCCTCAGCGGCAATCCGTTCTACATCAGCCTCCACCATCTGGATGAAAGGGCTTTGCTCCAGCTTGTCCGGGTCCACCAGCTCGCCGTTCACGATGCCATGTTCAGCCAGCCGCTCACGAAGCCAAACGGGATCAATGTCGGAGAAATCGTCGACGGCGTAAATCTACTGTAGGAATCGTAGTGGCGGAGACCACCAGAAATGCA
>JAJQGP010000130.1 GCA_021200475.1 Lachnospiraceae bacterium | reverse complement strand
GAAAAAACCGATCAGCATCCCTTCTCTGCGCCCGCGCATCAGGCCAAATGATACGGTCAGAATAATCAGCAGGTTTGGCTTGATTTCACCGATCGCGATCATTGGACAGACAGAAGCCTGCAGAAGAACACAAATCACAATCAGCAGAGCTATGATAAGCTTCCGTTTCATAAAAATCTCCTTACACAACAGCCAGGTTTCCTTATTCCGCCCCGGAGACAGATTCGGTCTCCGTCTCCGATGCCGTTTCTGTTGCTTCTGTCTGGGATTCCTCCTGGGCAGTCTCATCACTTGCAGCGGAGGAAGACGGTGTGTAATCCTTCAGCTCTAAAATAACCAGAACCTCCTGCAGATGCCGGAAATCTACGACCGGCGTGACATAACCGGACTTCGTCAGATTGTTTGAGTCATTGTTCAGCTCACTGATATAGCCGATCAGAATACCGGGCAGGTACTTCTCGCTGATGTAAGATGTGACGATTTTATCGCCGACATGGACCGCGTTTTCTGTATCCGTCAGCCGAAACAGTTCCAGAGAACCTTCGTCAATCAGTGTCAGATTCCCGGCAATGATACACTGGTCAGAGGTCGTGGAAACCATTGCGCTGACATTGCTTTCGTCATCAATAATTGAGCGGACGGTCGCCCAGTTTGCCCCCACTTCCGTGACAATCCCAACCAGTCCTCCGTCTGCGATGACATTCATATCCACCTCAATGCCGTCATCAGACCCTTTGTCGATCGTGAAGATATTGAACCAGTTGCCGGATTCCTTGGCGATGATATTCGCTCCGACTTTTTCATAAGAGGAATACTGTTCATCCAGATCATATAGCTCCCGCAGACGCTCCAGCTCCTCATACTCCTGCACCAGAAGACTGTTTTCTTCGGTCAGAGTCGCCACCTGCTCTTTCAGAGACTCGTTTTCTTCGCGCAGGCTCTGAGCGTCTTCAAAGTTATCTGTAAGGCCGGATAGCCAGGAACCAAAGCTGTTAATTCCCTTTTGCACCGGGGTAACCAGATAACCGGTGATCTGTTTAACAGGCGAAACAATGTCGCTGTTCACAAAGGATATGCCGATCAGCAGCACACAGAATACGGAAAGCCCGATCAGCAGATATTTATTTTTCAGATTTTCATTTGCGTTCTTTTTCATTACAGTTGTTCTGTCCTCTCATCGCATGGCGGCAAGATCATTCAGGGTGTACGTAATTGGTTTCATTTCTTTGTTGTTCATAATCTCTACCAGTCCGCGGATCGTGCTGTACTTCGGATCCTGGATGTGATGAAGTGGGATGCCAATCTCTTTGCGGATATATTCCGGCAGATTCAGAATCATGGAAACTCCGCCGCTTAAGTAAATTCCCTCGCGGGCAATGTCTTTCATCAGCTGTGGCGGTATGCGGTTGTAGATTGAGCTGATGCTCTCTACAATTGCGTCAACGGTATCAATGATCGCGACGCTGACAGCCAGAGATGGAATCACCTCTGCCTTGGGAAGGCCGGAAAGCGTATGAATTCCAAATACCTTTTGCTCCAGTCTGGGCCCATTGATCATAAACGCCAGATTATTTTTCAGAGATTCAGCGGTTTTCTGACCAATACTGAGGTTGAATTTGCGGCGTACCATCGTTGCAATATCTGCGTCCATCTTTCGTCCGCCGATTTGGAGTGTCTGTCCAAGGATAATCTTTCCGGAAGAAATAACGGAAATCTCGGTCGTATCCGCCCCAATATTCACTACCATATGGCCGCGGCCGGAAAGTACCGGCAGGGAAGCGCTGACAGCGTCAGCCAGTCCTTTTTCCACAAGACGGATTCGTCCGCCTCCGAACTGTCCTTTCAGCACCTGAAAAAAGGCGCGTTTTTCCACCTGAGTAATCTGTGTGGGAACTGCGATCAATAGCGAGGATGCTCCCCCGAAGCGTTTGATCTGGTAGTCAAGCAAAAGATCCATTTCGGAAAGATTTGCGATCACACCATTCGCCATGGGCCAGACGACCTGAATATTTTCCGGCTGTTTTTCATATACAGTATAGGCGGCATCCCCATAGGCGAGGACGCTGCCATTTTCACGTAATGCGATTACATTTCTGTTGTAGAGGAACTTTTTCCCATGTTTGTCCCTTATTTTAATGGTATCTGTCCCCAGATCAAGTCCACATGCCTTTTGTAACAACATGCCTGTACCCCTCGTTAACTATCCTGCCAGATTCCCTGCTCCCTCATGCTGACGGCCTGGCAGTCTCCAATGATAATATGATCCAGCAGTTCAATGCCCAGCATTGCGCCGCATAGCCGCACTCGTTCCGTGAGACGGATATCCTCCTCACTCGGATCCGGGATACCGCTGGGATGATTGTGCAGCAGAATGATACCTACCGCCTGGTTCCGCACCGCCTCGATAAAAATCTCACGCGGCGAAATCATGGAAGCCCGAACGGTTCCTTTCGATAATATTACATCCCGGATCAGGCGGCCCTTGCTGTTCAGCATCACGAGAATCACGACTTCCTGCTCCAGATGGCGGAGGTCTTCCATATAATATTCCGCTACGGCAACCGGATCCTGGAAGGATATGCCTTCCGAAAAACGGCTTCGTGAAATGCGTCTCGATAATTCTGCTATGCACTTTAACTGCGCCGCCTTGACACTTCCAAGTCCGCGCACTTTCATAAGGTCAGCAATCGACATATGATAAATACCAAGCAGGCCGCTCTTCTCCCCATTCAGCGTCAGGATCCTTCTTGATAATTCCAGCGCAGACTCCCCACAGGAGCCCGTCCGCAAAATGACAGACAAAAGCTCCGCATCCGAAAGACACTCGGCTCCCTTTTCCAGACATTTTTCATACGGACGTTCATCGATGGGCATACTCTTCATGGTATGTCCTGCTGACACAGTGCTTTTACATTCATTCTTTTCTGTATTCGTCATATCTCTGATATGAATCTTCCCCAGTGATCCCGCAGCGAGGCATCAGAGAAACCCTTCCGGACGGAGCAAGAGAAAAACTCAGCAATGCCACAAAGTGGAATCACTGAGTTATTCTAACACAAAAATCCGGCAAAGTACACCACCAGATATATTAATTTTTTCATCAGTTCAGAACAGCAGTTACAGGTCACACCCCGACCAAATTAACCTTATTTTTACCTCTACGGGTGTGAC
>JAJQGP010000011.1 GCA_021200475.1 Lachnospiraceae bacterium | reverse complement strand
CATCCGTTGTGTAAACCTTCTGGCCATCCCGGTTCGTATAGCTACCCGTCTGAATCCGGCCCGTAATAGCAATTTTCGTACCCTGGCGCAAATATTTCTCCGCGAACTCCGCGCCTCTGCCGAATACTACACAGCTGATAAAGTCCGCTGTCTGCTGATCTCCGTTCCCCTCACGGCGAAATCTCCGGTCTACAGCTAACGTATATCTCGCATAGGCAGATGAATTATCGCCTGCGGAATAGCGTACTTCCGGGTCTCTGGTTAAACGTCCCATTAAGATGACTTTATTCATATAAATACTCCTTTTCTATTTATGCATCCTGTCTAACGCATAAATATCTGATGACATCTTCCATAATGCGGACACGTTTTTCAACTTCCGCCGGACATGATCCATCAGCCTCAAAGCGAACGAAGTAGTAAAATCCTTCACGCATCTTCCTGATCTCGTAAGCGAGCTTTCTCTTTCCCCACTCTTCTACTTCCGTCACAGTACCGCCAAAACGGGTAATAATCTCTTTTACCTTCTCAATTGTAGCGGCTCTGTCTTCGTCTTCAAGTTTTGCGCTGACAACTACTGCTAATTCATACTTGTTCATGCTTTTCGCACCTCCTTATGGTCTTTTGGCCCCCTGACCGCGGCGGAAATGGAAGATTCCTGCCAGCTTTGCAAGGAGCAAGGAAATATATCACAGCTGCTGATTTTACCACAGTTTTCGGACAAGTTCAAGCTTTTTTTACAGCTCTTACATTTTTTTCCACAAGCTTCCTGGGGACCATAATCTGATGGCCGCAGCCGGCACATTTCAGCCGGAAATCCGCGCCCACACGCAAAACCTCCCATTCCTGGCTGCCACAGGGGTGCTTCTTTTTTAATTTCACAATATCGCCTACTTCGAAATCCATATTCTGCTCCCTCAGCCCAAACGCCTTTCCTTCCCATTCTGTCACTCAGCCCGACAGGCTGAAACCAGAATCACGCACTCTGCCTCAGACATGCAGCGCGCCCAGCACAGCTCCGATTTTTTCCTGAATCAGCAGATCCGCCTGCCGGTCGCGCGGGGTCGGCGCCATATTGATTACAACCAGATGGCTGCCGCGGAAATAATCAATCAGTCCTGCCGCCGGATAAACCGCCAGCGAGGTGCCGCCGATAATCAGTACATCCGCCTCCGAAATGCAGGAAATGGACTCCCGCATCGTCCGCGAGTCGAGGCCCTCCTCATAAAGCACAACATCCGGCTTAATCACGCCCCCACAGGTACAGCGCGGCTCCTCCGCTCCCTCGTCAAACAGCTTCTGCAAATCCTCCCCGCTGTAGCTTTTGTGGCAGCGCTGGCAGTAATTGCGATGGATACTGCCGTGCAGCTCCAGCACCTTTTTGCTTCCTGCCTTCTGATGCAGACCGTCAATGTTCTGTGTCACCACTGCTTTCAGTTTGCCGCATGCCTCAAGCTCGGCCAGCTTTCTGTGCGCCGCATTTGGCTCTGCGTCCAGAACCAGCATCTTATCGCGGTAAAACCGGTAGAATTCTTTCGTCTGACGTACAAAAAAGGTATGGCTCAGAATGGTCTCCGGCGGATAATCATATTTTTGGTGGTAAAGCCCGTCCACACTCCGGAAGTCCGGAATCCCGCTCTCCGTGGAGACACCCGCGCCCCCGAAAAATACAATGTTATCCGTCTGGTCAATGATTTGCTGCAGCTGTTCGATACCAGTCATATGATCCCTTCTTTCTTTTTCTTACACTGCAATCTTTATAGTCTCCGCGGCAAAACGGTCTGCGGCCTGCTGTTCTGAAACATTACAAATGCGCAAGTCTGCCGCAGCAGCCTGCTTACTTTGACGCATACATCTGTACCAGCTTCCCCTGTACGACAAAGCGAGTCGAGGAATCCCCGGTGCAGGTAGACAAAGTCACGACCTTATCCTCCGTCGATACAGACACAGTACTATTATCGACCTCCGAATTTTCCATCGCTGTCGTCAGGAATTCTTCAAATTCCTCCTCAGAAAAAACAATCTGGTAGGTCTGCCCCACGCTGTTCACCACTCTCGCCGAGAAAATACGGTACTGGTAGATGATATCCTCCGTAAAGACCCAGAAATATTTGCTTTTCGAAAAGACATCCTCATCCCGGAGCTTTTTCAGGGAACCAAACATGGAGCCATTTTTCATATTATGTCCGTAGATGATCGTATTTTGATCACTGAAATCGCTCTCATTCTCGTAATTCACAAACAGACAGCCCGCAAACAGATATTCCTGCTCGAATGACTGGTGAAGATAATAGTCGTTGTCTTCTCCCTGCACCACCGGATAGCTCAGGTCAATCGCACGGACCTTCAGCCAGCCGACAATATCCGAATTGACTTCCTTCAGTGACGCAAAGTCAATCGGGTTCACCATGACCGGAAGCGTCACTTCCTCTTCTCCCACTTCTACTGTTTTAACTTCGCGCCCGCTGATACTCTGGATATTGCCAACCGTAGATGCTCCGCTTAGCAGTGCCTCCTCGACTTCTGACTCCAGTTCATCTAAATTCTCGGTTTCTGTCTCATCCACCGTATAGGTCGCAAGGTTCGCGTACTCGTCATCTGCCTTTTTATATTCTTTATAATAACCATAAAGCTTATAACCGGCAAAGACAAACACACAAAAAGCGATCACCATCACAACAATGCTGATCACATCGCCCGCATGGCTTTTCTTTTTTGATCTGCTACTGTTTCCGCCTCTTCCATCCTTTCGTGCCATTGTTTTCCCCCTCCGCAGCCCTCATCTCTGCGGGCATATTCACTATAAAGCGTGTGTTTTTGCTGTCGCTGACTGCCGAAATCACACCGCCGTGCAGCTCTACAATCTGTTTTGCAATCGCAAGTCCCAATCCGGCACCTCCGGTCTTGCTGGAGCGTCCATCGTCTACACGATAAAATTTTTCAAAAATCATCTCCAGTTTTTTCTGTGGAATCTGCGGACCCTCATTCGTAAAGACAATGGTAATCCCGTCCCTGCCGCCGCGAGCCTGAATCAGGATCTGCGATCCCGCATTCCCGTAAGCAGCCGCATTCTTCAGAAGATTATCGAAAACGCGCGCCAGCTGTTCCGGGTCTCCCCGCATAAGCAGCCCTTCCTGCACATCTACGACGCAGGTCATATTCTTTTTATTCAGAAGACCAACATTTTCATCCTCCAGCTGCTCCAGCATGATGGAAAGATTGATCTCCCGCTTCTCCAGCACAATATCCTGCGCGTTAAACCTGGTAATCTCAAAAAACTCATTGAGCAATTCTTCCAGGCGGATCGCTTTTTCCAGTGTAATCCGCGTATACTTCGCGCGCTCCTCTGCCGACATCTCCGGATGTTCGTTCAGCATGGTCAGGTATGCGGTCACCGAAGTAAGCGGCGTCTTCAGGTCATGTGCCAGGCAAACCACAAGCTCATTCTTGCGCTGTTCGCTCTGAGCCGCCTGCTGTGTCCGGTACAGGAGCTTATGCTGCAGCGCATTCAGCTGCTCCGCCATCGGCTCCAGCTCCGATGGAAGCACAATCGGCTCAGGCGAGTCCGCCAGGATACCTTCCAGTGCATCGTCGATTCGGCTGAGGTAACGGTTCATCTTCCGAACAGTCAGAAGAAAGAACAGCAGGAACAGAACAAAGAAACCTGCAAAGACAAACAGCAGCTTTCCTTCTACAAACAGCCGGTTATACCCCGCCGCTGCGCGCTCCGCTGAAAACCCAAGGCTCTGCAGAATGTGGACAATCCCTTTCTGAAAAATTTCCTGCAAAGCGCCATCCGTCAGGAACGTCAGAAAACCATAGCCAGCCGCGACGATCAATATACTGATCAAAATCGCAAAAAGAATGATTTTTCGTGTGAATTTTCCATATTTATTTTTCAATCTTGTAACCCACTCCCCAGACCGTCTTTATGAAATCACTTTTTCGGGTGCCGTCGCCCATCTTCTCGCGCAGATGGCGAATATGTACCATCACCGTATTGTTGCTGTTTTTAAAGTATTTTTCCTTCCAGATCTGCTCGAACAGCTGCTCCGAGCTGATCACCTTCCCGCGGTTCTCACACAAAAGCCAGAGGATGTCGAACTCAATCGGCGTCAGAGTAAGCTCGCGCTCATTGAAAAAGCACTCATGCGTATCACGGTTCAGCAGCAGGCCGGAAAAATCAATGACATTGTCCGACGTCTGCTCCCCGCCGCCATTGTACTTCGTATAGCGGCGAAGCTGCGCCTTCACGCGCGCCACCATCTCCAGCGGGTTAAACAGCTTCGGGATGTAATCATCCGCCCCCAGCGTAAGCCCGGTAATCTTATCCGTGTATTCCGTCTTCGCTGTCAGCATAATCACCGGGAACTTATAATTCTCCCGGATCTTCTGTAGGACACGAAATCCGTCAATATCCGGGAGCATCACATCCAGCAGCGCCAGATCAGGAGGGGACTGCTCCACTTTACGCAGCGCCTCCCGCCCGGAATAAGCCAGCTCTACCTCGTAGCCCTCGTTGCGCAGGTAGAGGCCGATCACATCCGCGATCTCTTTTTCATTGTCTAAAACCAGAATCTTGCTCATGCCATCCTCTTACTTGTTTTTCCATTGACGACGCTTACCAATCCACTACTCTACGTAAAAGCCGATTGCTCCGTGCTTCGCACTCCCCATTAAGAACGCTTTTACGCCAGGTTTCCGACGGTCCGCGGGTAGGGGAGGGCGTCGCGGATATTGGACATTCCTGTCAGGTACATCACGCAGCGTTCAAAGCCAAGTCCAAATCCGGAGTGACGGGTTGAGCCATATTTGCGCAGGTCTACGTAATACGCGTAATCCTCCGGCTTCATGCCAAGCTCCGCGATCCGGGAGGTCAGAATCTCCAGGTTGTCCTCTCTCTGGCTGCCGCCGATGATCTCGCCGATGCCCGGTACCAGGCAGTCCATCGCACGGACGGTCCTGCCATCCTCGTTCAGCTTCATATAAAACGCCTTAATCTCCTTCGGGTAATCCGTGACAAACAGCGGACGCTTATAAATCTGCTCCGTGAGGTAACGCTCATGCTCCGTCTGCAGGTCGCAGCCCCAGGATACTTTATACTCAAATTTGTCGTTATGTTTCTCGAGGAGCTCCACGGCCTCGGTATAGGTGATATGTCCGAACTCGGAATTCAGGACATGGTTCAGGCGGTCCAGCAGTCCTTTATCGACAAAGGAATTGAAGAAATTCATCTCTTCCGGCGCGTTCTCCAGGACATAGCGGATGATGAATTTAAGCATGGATTCCGCAAGAGCCATATTATCATCCAGATCGGCAAAAGCGATCTCCGGCTCAATCATCCAGAACTCCGCCGCGTGGCGCGCCGTATTTGAATTTTCCGCGCGGAACGTCGGACCAAAGGTATAAACATTTCGGAACGCCTGCGCGAAGGCTTCCACATCCAGCTGGCCGCTGACGGTCAGATTCGTCGTCGTTCCAAAGAAATCCTTCGTATAATCGATGGCGCCCTGGTCGTCCCGCGGGAGATCATTCAGGTCAAGCGTTGTCACCTGGAACATCTCGCCTGCTCCCTCACAGTCGCTCGCCGTAATCAGTGGTGTGTGTACGTAAACAAAACCGCGCTCCTGGAAAAAGGTATGAATCGCGTACGCAATCAGCGAGCGTACACGGAACACCGCCTGGAAGGTATTGGTCCTCGGACGCAGATGCGGTACCGTCCGCAGATACTCCATCGAATGACGCTTCTTCTGCATCGGATAATCCGGCGTCGAAGTGCCCTCCACTTCCAGAGCGGAAGCCTGAATCTCAAACGGCTGCTTCGCATTCGGCGTCGCCACCAGTGTACCGGTGACAATCACGGCCGCGCCGACATTCAGCTTCGAAATCTCCGCAAAATTCGGCAGCTGATCGGAATAGACAATCTGCAGTGTCTCAAAAAAGGTGCCGTCATGCAGTACAATAAATCCAAATGTCTTCGAATCCCGGATGCTGCGCACCCATCCGCCGACGGTAATCTCTTTGTTCATATAGCTGTCACGGTCGCGGTACAGCTCTTTTACGGTCGTAAAATGATAATCCATAGTTCTCGGTCTCCTTGTTCTTAATAATCGGAATAA
Organism: Lachnospiraceae bacterium; assembly: GCA_021200475.1. Lineage (GTDB taxonomy): Bacteria > Bacillota > Clostridia > Lachnospirales > Lachnospiraceae > Choladousia. The sequence goes on along the minus strand of JAJQGP010000011.1, from coordinate 10,742 downwards.
ATCCCCACTTTGTTCGATTATACCCATTTTGCACGAAGTCCGCAAGGGTTAACCGCTTCGTGTTTTCTTAAGAATTGGTTAAACGTTCATTGCTTCCCGGAAATAACAAACGCGGGGTGGCAAGCCCCGCATTTCATTATTTCTGCTCTGCATCCTTCGGTTTGTATTTTTCATCTCCGGTTTCAATCCACAGTATAAAATCGTTAATTTTCTTTTCATCCCATCCATCAGCCCTCAGGCCCAAAATAATTCTTGCAACTTCAGTCATATTCATATGATACTCTCCTTTCTTCTATGATGTTCGGTCAACTTTTCAGAATTTATTGTAAAGTACGTGCATTTAATTGTCAAGAAACCCTTAGAATCCAAATAGTTCTAAATTCGGCGGTCAAATTTAAAATCATCATGTGCGCCTCAGTTCCCGGATCCGGGTAAGGTAGCTGGTCACCAGTATGACGTCCGCCCCTGCCCAGGCCAATACCTCGGCATAGAAGATCCCGCTCTCTCCAATCGCCATCGGCAGCAGAATCGCGGTCCCGGTCCGCATCACGAATTCCGCGATTCCGGAAACCATCGGCCGCACCGTATCTCCCATCCCCTGCAGCGCCGAACGCGTAACATGTAAAACATAAAGAATCGGCAGGCATACGCTCATGATGGACAGATAATGATAGGCGACCGCAAGCGCCGTAGATACCTCCTCGGCTGTGCCGGAAATAAACAGCCGTAAGATTGGTTTTCCAAACAGCAGCATGGCTGCCCCAATCACCACAGAGACACCGATCGCCGCAGCCAGCGCCGCGCGCATTCCCGTGCGAATCCGCTGCACCTTTCCGGCTCCCAGATTCTGTCCGACATAAGTCACCATCGCGTACCCAAAAGAGGTCGCCGCGATCTCCAGCACACCATAAAGCTTATTTGTCGCGGTGAAGCCCGCAATAAACAAGACGCCAAATCCATTCACCACGGACTGGACGATCATGCCGCCCACCGCGATCACACAATTCTGAAAGGCCATTGGCAGCCCCAGCTTCATCAGGTTCCTGCAAAGAGCACCATCCGAGCGAAAATCCTCCCTTTTGAAAGCCAGAAAATCCATGCGGCGAACCGCGCGCAGGCAAAACAGCCCGGAACAGGCCTGCGCAATAATCGTCGCAGCCGCAGCTCCGCCGATTCCCCATCCAAAGGCAAGCACAAAAAGGAGGTCCAGCGCCACATTGATACACGACGCCAGCACCATCGCGTAAAGAGGAGTCCGCCCATCCCCGAAAGCCCTCAGAATCGATGCCAGGACATTATAGGCCATCACGACCGGGAGCCCTGCAAAAATAATCCGCAGATAAAACACAGACATGCCGATTACCTCATCCGGCGTCTGCAAAAGAATCATCACCGGCTTTGCCAGAAGCTCACTGCCTAAAAGCAGTCCCAGCGCGGATACCGCCGCCAGTAAAACGGAATTTGCCACGGTTCGCCTCAGAGCGGTATACTCCCTGGCGCCAAACTGCTGCGCCATTTTAATCGAAAAGCCCTGGGCAAATCCCTGCACCATTCCCAGCAGCATCCAGTTCAGCCAGTCTGCCGCTCCCAGCGCCGCCAGCGCGTTCACTCCCAGCGCCTGCCCCACCACCATGGTGTCCACAAGCGTGTAAAGCTGCTGAAATACATTTCCTGCCATCAGCGGCAGCGCAAAAAGAATAATCAGTTTCAGAGGTCTGCCCTCCGTCATATCCTGTACGCGCGATGTCATTTCTGATTGTCCTCCCCTAAATCAATTGCGTTCCCGATCCTGGCTGCAATACGTTTTCAGCATCCAGATCAGATACAAGGGCAAACTAACGGTATCCGTCTGCCCGACTTTATTATCCCCCACATTTTTCATAGATATTTTAAAGCCAAGCGGCGGTGTATATTTTTTACAATATTCCTGATAGCTCTTCGCTCTCGTCCGAATCTGTGCTTTCGCCTCCACAGGGATAATCTTCTCTTCGTACTCAAACAGGAAATCCAACTCTGCCGTATTTCCCGAGCGCCAGAAATAGGGCTGAATCCCCTGAGATAATAATTCCGTCAGAACATAATTTTCCGTGAACGCGCCCTTAAAATTCCGGTACAAATCCGAATCCTCTAAAATAGTGCGGTAAGAAACCCCAGACTTTTTTCTAAGTAACCCCACATCTGACATATAAACCTTGAAATACATTGCGTCCGCCTGAAAAGACAAGGGCAATTCCGGATTTGACACCAATTCCAGTCGAAAAACAAGTCCCGCATCCGTCAACCATTCCAAAGCGTCTTCCAATTCAGCCGATCTTTTACCAGCCTTTACATGAGAAAAAACAAATTTATTATTTTCTTTTGCCAGCTGTTTGGGAATAGAGTCCCATATCCATCCGAGCTTTGGCACATCCGTAATCGGAGCGTATTTTGCGAAAACACTGGCGTAATCCTCCAGAATGTCTCCCTGAATTTTATCAACCGCTTCAAAATTATGTGTCTCAATCCATTTCTGTACAGCCTCTGGCATCCCGCCGACAATATAATAATACTGTAACTTCTTCTCCAGATTCTGTGTATACAATTCCGGTAATTCACAGCGCAAATCATATTTCTGAACACCATCGTAGAGCGCCTGTCCGCCGTCCGCCCTCAGAAATTCTGAAAAATTCAGAGGATACATATGCAGGCGTTCCACCTTGCCAACCGGAAAGGATATACCGTCACGTTTAATCGAGACCCCAAGAAGGGAACCTGCACACACGATATGAAGTTCTCTTTTGTTTTCACAAAAATATTTTAAAGAAGTAATCGCTCTGGGGCATGCCTGAATCTCATCAAAAATAATAAGCGTTTTTCCTGGCACGATTGGTTTCTGACGGATCACATTCCCTAACTCATCCAAAATTCTGTCAATATTGAAATCGTAGTCAAATATAGACGACAACCCCTTATTTCCTTCAAAATAATAGTAAGCCACATCATCAAAATACTGTTCACCAAATTGCTTGCATACATAGGTTTTCCCACACTGCCGAACACCAGTCAGCAACAATGGTTTGCGGTCAGGTGAGTCTTTCCATTCGACCAGGCGCTTCATAATCTCTCTTTCCATATATTTTTGACTCCTTTCCAAAAGCCGGGAACATATGTCTTATAGCACTATTGCCAAAAGTGCAAAACGAGATCTCTCCGTTTCCTGTCTCTGTCTGTAATCTAACATATCTATCTCAAAAAAGCAAGCGGCTGCCTTCTTTTTTCATATGTATTTTTGCATATATTTTTCGTTTTTCATACTTATTTTTACAATTATTCTGCGTTTTTCATACGAAATTTTTTAATCTGGATTGCAACGCAGCTGCCTCCATTACGCATTTTGGCACATAAAATCCCATTGATTTACCATAAAAGATCCCAGGAGCCAATACCCCTGGAATCTCTGTCATAGCATCTCTATCCGATTTTCTGTTTTATTCCGCATGAGCTCAGCCGTACAGCTGCCCATTTACTACCGTAAAAGTAGCTCCATCGTACTCGATTGTTCCGTTGTAGTCGGTATCCAGAATGCACCGTTTACAACCTCTTTCTGTAAAATTTTTCTAAATTTCTTTCTCTTCTAAAAAATGTCCATTGTCTTGTGGCGAAAGACTTTCATATGTGCTATACTGGCTAAAGAACAGAAATGCCCCTCCCTTTGGTCGGCGGCAGGTCGCTTCACCCATTCCAATCCGTTTCACAAAAAACAAGATATAAGAAGGAGTGACTCGTATGTCCAAAAAAGATTTATCAATTAGTGAACTAAAAACCATAGTCAACCCTATTGCAAAAAAATACCATATATCTCGTGTATTTTTGTTTGGTTCATTTGCACGAGGAGATTACAACGACCAAAGTGACATCGATCTTCGAATTGACAAGGGCAGTATGCAGGGAATGTTCGCCCTATGCGGATTCTACACTGATTTGTCCGAGGCTCTTGACCGAAAAATAGATGTACTGACAATCGGTAGTTTAGAAGATTCTTTTTTACAAAAAATTAAAAAAGACGAGGTACTGCTATATGCCGAATGAAAGAGATACGGAAATAGGACATCCCGGCGTTGCAAGCTTACTGCCAGGAAATTTTAAAGGAGGAAGACACCAATGAGTAGAACTGTGCAGGGTTCGCTCGGGGTTGCAGCCGCGTATGTCTGCTGGGGCAGATACGCAAAAAGACCGTTCTGTGACGGTCTTTTTTGCATCCTGATTATTTCTGTTTTTTCTCCATAAACTTCACGTTTTCCGCACCGAAGATCGCGCGCAGCCCTTCTACCAGCTCTTCGTTTGCGTCGATTGCCCAGTTTGCGCCAAGCCTGCGCACAGCGCGTTCGCTGCGCACATAAATCACGACATAGTCCTCGCCCTCGCTCTCGCGGAGCACCCCGAAGAGCTGTCCTTCTTTCTGCGCATACTCCTGTTTGTCGGCAAACTGCACCCAGAGTTCCCGGCCATTAGTGCCCGCGTAATGCGAAGCGTTATTTTCATCGCGGGCACGTTCTGCCGCCGAACGCATGTGAGGGGGCACTTCCATTCCCTCTGACTTTTGGGCGGTATCCCATCTCTTCTGGCCACCGGAGCGATTGGTGTAATTACCCGGCTGTGGCACGTTGTTACCTGCGGGTGAAACGGCCGAATTGATTTCCCTGGTCTGTCCTGAATTTTGCCCCTGTCCCTGCTCAAACGGCCACACGCGCTCACAGATCAGCTTGCTCGGCCGGTCGTCCTCGCAGCTGACGCGGCCGCGCACAAAAATCTTGTTTTCCGGCGTCAGGTATTGATGATAAGTCTCATAATCGCGCGGGAATACGACCACCTCCACGGTGCCGACCAGGTCCTCCAGAGTCAGAAAGGCCATTGTTTTGTTGGTCTTTGTATATTTGACCGTTTTATTCGAAATCATGCCGCCGATGACCGCACGGCTGTTGTCCTGTACAACGGACTGGCCGGTCTCCTCGTCCAGCTGAAAATCAGTGGAAACGTTGGTAATCGTAGCGCGCCATTTGTCCTCATAACGTTCCAGCGGATGCCCGCTGACATAGATGCCAAGCACTTCCTTTTCAAACGCCAGAAGCTGCTCCTTGTCAAACTCCCCCACGTCCGGAAGCTGAATCTCGAACTCCTTTTTGTCCTCCTCGCCCAGCAAATCAAACAGTGACATCTGCCCCGATACCGAGTCCTTTTTCTGCGCCGCCGCATAATCCATGATCCGCGCGTAGCCCATCAGCATCTGCCTGCGCGTATTGCCAAAGCAGTCCAGCGCGCCGGCTTTGATCAGACTCTCGATCGTCCGCTTATTGACGTCCTTGTTCCCGCTGACCCGCTCAATGAAATCCTGCAGGCTCCGGAAAGCACCGCCGTTTTTCCGCTCCGCCACGATACCGTCAATCACTGGACGGCCGATGCTTTTGAGCGCACTGAGTGCGTAGCGAATCTTATATTTTCCGGCAGGCTTTTCCCCAGAGGCCGACGGTTCTGCCGAAGCTCCCAAATCATCAAACACGCCAACGGAAAAACCGGTTTCCCCGGTGTTAATATCCGGCGGCAGGATCTCAATCCCCATCTGACGGCAGGTGATGGTATATTCCGCAACCTTGCCGGGATTATCGATGACAGAGGTCATCAACGCGGCCATGAATTCGACCGGATAGTAATATTTCAGCCAGGCGGTCTGGTAGGCCACGACCGCATACGCCGCCGCATGAGACTTATTAAACGCATAGCGCGCGAAATCCGTCATCTCATCGAAAATGGCGTTCGCCGTTTTCTCGTCAATTCCATTCGCCATGCAGCCCGGCACACCCTCTTCTTCATTGCCATAGACAAAATTCTGCCGCTCTTTGGCCATCACAGATGCTTTTTTCTTTGACATCGCACGGCGGACAAGGTCACTGCGTCCCAGGGTATAGCCACCCAGGTCGCGCACAATCTGCATGACCTGCTCCTGATAAACGATGCAGCCGTAGGTCGGCTCCAGAATCGGCTCCAGCTGCGGACAGTCATATTTGATATCTCCGGGATGATTTTTCCCGTAAATGTACTTAGGTATGAAATCCATCGGACCCGGACGGTAAAGCGAAATCCCGGCAATCACATCCTCCAGACTCTGCGGCTTCAGCTCCTTCATGAAGTTTTTCATGCCCGTGCTTTCCAGCTGGAACACTCCGTCCGTTTTTCCGGTAGCCAGCGAATCGTAAACTGCCTTATCGTTAAAATCAATCGCGTCAATATCAATCGAGCGGCCGCTGCTCTTTTCGGCCAGCTTCACCGCGTTCTGAATCACGGTCAGCGTGCGCAGCCCCAGAAAATCCATTTTCAAAAGGCCCAGCTCCTCGATCGTCGTCATCGTAAACTGCGTCGTAATCGTACCGTCCGAAGCCCTGGAAAGGGGAACATATTCGTCCATGCGTTTCTGACTGATCACCACTCCGGCCGCATGCATGGAGGTATGCCGCGGCAGTCCTTCCAGGCGCTTTGACATATCGATCAGCGCATGCACCTGCTCATCCGTCTCATAGGCATTGCGCAACTCCTGGCTCATCTCCAGTGCCCTATCCAGCGTAATATCCTGTTCTTTGGGCACCATCTTGGAAATAGAATCGCAGAGCGCGTAGGGCAGATCCATCACACGTCCCACATCGCGGATCACGCCGCGCGCGGCCATCGTACCAAAGGTCACAATCTGCACCACACGGTCTTTGCCATATTTGCGCATCACATAATCAATCACTTCCTGCCGCCGCTCGAAGCAGAAATCCACGTCAATATCCGGCATAGACACTCGCTCTGGATTCAGGAAGCGTTCAAAGAGCAGATTGTAACGAATCGGGTCCAGCTGTGTGATTTCAAGCGTATACGACACTACGCTGCCGGCGGCTGAGCCGCGGCCCGGCCCCACCATAATGTCCTGTTCCCGCGCATAATGGATGAAATCCCAGACAATCAGGAAATAATCCACATACCCCATCTTCTGAATAACGGAAAGCTCGTAATCCAGACGCGGACGAATCTCCTCCGCACGGTCGCCATACCGTTTCACCAGACCTTCCGAGCAAAGCTTATTTAAGTATTCCCAGGAGGTATAGGGCGAGGGTACGTCAAATTTCGGCAGCTTTGTCACACCAAACTCAATCTCGACCTGGCAGCGCTCCGCGATCTTATGCGTATTTTCCAGTGCTTCCGGCGCGTATGGAAAAAGCTCCGCCATCTGTTCCGGCGATTTCACAAAATACTGCCCGCCCTCATAACGCATCCGGTTTTCATCCGAAAGCTTTTTCCCCGTCTGCAGGCAGAGCAGGATGTCATGCGCCGAGGCATCTTCCTCATACGTGTAATGCACATCATTGGTCGCCACCAGCGGAATCCCCAGCTCCCGGCTCATCCGCAACAGCTGCTGATTCACTGATTTCTGCGCCGGAATGCCGTGATCCTGAAGCTCCAGGAAATAATTGCCCTCCCCGAAAATCTCCAGATGCTTTTGCGCCTCCGCTTTTGCTTCCTCATACATTCCCCGCTGCAAAAGCCGCGGCACCGCCCCCGCCAGACAGGCGCTGAGCGCAATGATCCCCTCGTGATACTCACGCAATACATCCAGGTCGACACGCGGCTTATAATAAAAGCCTTCGACAAACCCTTTCGACACGATCTTCGTCAGGTTCTGATAGCCGGTATTATTCTCCGCGAGCAGCACCAGATGGTGATAGCGCTCCTCTGACTGCCCCAGCTCCCGGTCAAATCTGGAGCCAGGCGCCACATACACCTCACAGCCCAGAATGGGGCGAATGCCCTCCGCCTTCGCGGCGCGGTAAAAGTCGATCACGCCATACATCACGCCGTGATCGGTAATCGCGGCGCTGTCCATTCCCAGAGCCTTCACCTGCCGCACATATTCAGTTATCTTATTGGAACCGTCCAACAGACTGTATTCCGTGTGGACATGTAAATGCGTGAAATTCATGGCAGGCTCCTTTCTCAGAGATTTTTACAGGAAACGACATCAGTCGTTTCCTTTTGCGCCGTTGCTGTGTGGCTTATTTACTTCACTGCGACAGCCTCTACTTCCAGCAGCACATCCTTCGGCAGTCTCGCCACTTCCACACAGGAGCGCGCCGGGAAAACTCCGGTGAAATAGTTTGCATAAATCTCATTAATTTTCCCGAAATCATTCATTTCCTTAATAAAGACCGTTGTCTTAATCACCTGCTCCATGCTCGTTCCGGATGCCTCAAGCAAGGCCGCAAGGTTTGAAAATGCCTGCTCCGCCTGTGCTTCTACGCCCTCCGGAATCACGCCGGTCGCCGGGTTCACCGGAATCACACCGGAGGTAAAGACGAATCCGTCGGTCTCAATTGCCTGTGAATACGGTCCGATCGCTGCCGGAGCCTTGTCTGTACAGATTGCTTTTTTCATGATGTTTTCCTCCTCTTTTTGTCAAATTCAATTTTCCGTAAATGATTCTGTGACTCTTTGTCCTGTCTCCATCAATGCCTGGAGTCCGATGCTATTGTTCCACCTTATAAATCCTGCGATCCCGAATCTCAACCCTGCCCTCTTTCATCAGATGTCCGACGGCACGCTTGAAGGCATTTTTGCTTAATCCAAACTCCCTTCGAATGATCTCCGGATCCACCCGGTCGTTAAAGGGAAGTACCCCCGCATACTCTTCAATGACATCCATGACCATTTCCGCATCCTCATTGATCTGCAGATAAGCCTTTTCACGGATGCTCAGATCCAGCTTGCCGTCTTCCTTTACCCCGGTCACCCGCGCATGAATGCGGTCGCCGGGTTTCAGTCCGGTCACACCCTCCCGGCGCGGAATCAGGCCGGAATATTGATCATCCACCGCCACAAAGGTACCGAAATTCTCACTCAGCTCATAGACGCGGCCATCCACCTCATCGTTAAGCACATACGGCGAATTGCGGTACAGATACGGATAAACGCGCATCGTCGCACAGAGCCGCCCGCTCTTGTCCACATACATGGCCACCAGGCATTCCTCGCCCGCAAAAACCTTCGCCGTCTGCTCGTGAAATGGCAGAAGCAAATCCTTTTCCAGACCCCAGTCCAGAAACGCGCCGATCTTCGAGACTTCCTTCACCTTCAGAACCGCAAATTTCCCAACCGTCAGCTTCGGCTCTCTGCGTGTAGCGATCAGACGGTCTTTAGAGTCGCGATAAAGAAAGACCTCCAGCCGGTCTCCCACCGCAGTTTCTGCCGGCACTTCCTTCTTCGGGAGAAGCACCTTGTCCTCCTCCCGCTTTCCTGACGGTTCTTCCGGCACATCCGCCAGGTATACGCCGAAGTCCACCTTTTTCACAACCGTCAGTTCCTGTTTTTCTCCTGTTCGTAACATATCATCCCTCATTTCCGGGCGCGCTTACCCTTCTCACCCGCGTCATTACAGGTCATACCATGATCAGATTTACGTTATTTCAACCACCACATGTGGAACCTATAACGGCTTTTTCTCATTCTTCACAATCGCGTACGGCGCCCCGGCTTCATCGCAAAGGCTCACTGTCACCGCATGCGCTTCCCGATATACATAGGGCACGATCATATCGTGCAGTCGGGCCTGCTTCCGATACTCCACACAGAGCCGCCCGGTCTCAAACCCCTCCGGCAGATATTCCTCTGCCATATAAATATACTGCCCGTTATTGACATGATGGTTGGTATCCAGATGCTGCCTTCCGACCCGGAAGGCTTCCATCTGCTCTCCCTCACCGGAGAGCTTCATCTTGCGCGGCAGGTACTCCATATCCAGACGCGGCTCCAGCCCATACCCATTTGCCACCTCCGGCAGCACCCGCATCGGCCGTTCCGTCTTCCGGTCAATCAGCGCCCAGACACTGTTCGCCTTCGCCAGATACTGTTCCCGGTCATCCAGCAGGGCAAAATTCCGATATCCATAAAATGCCTGAAAATCATAGGGCCAGGTTCTTGTGATCACATGCTCCCCCATCTGCGGCAGCCGCAGAATATCGATTTGCCAGAATAAAATCATCCAGACACAGCCGTGCGCGTCCAGACAGTCAATGCCAATCCCGCATTCCTCCGAATGAAACGTCGAACAGTCCTGAAAATAATCCACCAGAGAAACCTTTGTCAGCCTCCGATCCTGCCCCACCTCGCTGAAACGAATCCTGCTCTCGAACTGATATGCCATATTTGCCTCCATTTTCATCGAAAGTGCCTGTCCTTCTCCTACAGACACCTGAAATGAGATAATGATAACACATCCAAATCCATTTTACAAGATTATTGGAATCATTTTCATATATTTCGAGGATAATTTAATAATTATTTTACTATTATTTCTATTAAATGTATATTATAATCGTTTTTGTAACATTAAACTTTGCATATAGAAAGGAGGTGATCTGTCATGCAGTATATACTGAAGTTGCTCATCGGGATCACTGGCGGAGTGTTCACACACATCATCTGCAAGTGGATTGACCGCAATGAGCAATAAACAATGACAGAAAAAGCCCCGCGACACACACTCGCGGGGTCTTTTCTGTCATTGTTTGCAGTACATACTAAAATTGCATTAATATTATAACAGGTATACCCACAAATCACAAGAACTTTTTTATAAATATTCTATCCCCACCAGCGTCAGTCCATGTGCCTGCGCCGTATCTCCGGCAGTTAAACACTTTGGAGAGGTTTGTACCTCTCTTTTTTGTTGTAAATAA
>JAJQGP010000158.1 GCA_021200475.1 Lachnospiraceae bacterium | reverse complement strand
GTACATATGATATCCGCTTCTCGAACTGCTTCTTCCACTGTATCGCAGGAAATACCTTCCATTCCCTTTTTGCGAACGGCTTCCGCCAGAGATTCCGCAGCCTCCGGACAGGCGTCCCACGTATAAACGGTTTTTAATGCAAATGCCTCAGACATCGCCTCCAGATGAGAACGTCCCTGTGCACCACAACCTAATATTGCCAGTTTTTCTGCGTCTTTCCTGGCCAACTGAACGGAAGCAACCGCACTGACCGCCCCTGTCCGAATTTTTGTAACAGACATCGCGTCCACGATAGCCAGCACTTCTCCGTGTTCTTTGCCAAAAAGGAGAATCTCTCCCTGATGGGAAGGATATCCGCTTCCCCCATTGGTATGATAAACACTCAAAATCTTTGCACCAAAATATCCCTTATCCGCATAGCCGGGCATAATGCCGAGAATGTTGGTATTCGGAAGGGGAATCGCGGTTCGAAGATACTGTGTCACCGTCCCCTGTCTTTCTTCTTTCAATACCTCCTCCATAACCTTAAGGCAGACATCTGTGGTCAGATGCTCTTCTACATATTTCTGATCAAAAATATACATTTTTATTTCCCTTCTTCCCGCAGCTGCTTCGATACCTGTTCTTGTAATTGCCACTGTTTAGCTACATGCAGAAGTCTGCGGATATCTTCTTCTGACGTAAAAGGCGCTACCGCCAGGCGAATATGTGCACCATGTCCCGCGTTCAGAAAAACGCCATTTTCCTGGAAAAAGGCCGCCATTCGCTCTTTGTCCTCTGTATCAACCAACATACTGTGGCAATGCCGCTCCAACGGCGTATCAATCTGATATCCCAGTGCCGTCAGACTCTCATAGACAACCATAAAACACTGCTCTACATAATCGGCAATCGCAGTTATCCCGATTCTTTGAATCTGTTTCAGGCTTTCATTCAGACAATAAATCGTATGAAACGGCAAGGTTCCGACCTCCAGCTTTCGCGCATCCCGCTCATCCGTACAGTGAAAAGAACCAGTCGAGCGGTCAAGCACCAGTACCGGATTCGGCCCAGGCAAATAAGGGGAAAGCTTCTCCAGAAGTTCATCCCGAAAGCAGGCAAACCCACCACCCTCGACCGAAAGCAGCCCTTTATAACCGGAGCCGACAAGGCAGTCCACACCAAGCTTTTGCATATTCACATCAGTAAAACCCAGCGCCTGAATCGCGTCCGTCAGGACAAAACACCCTCTTTTATGACATTCCAGAGCCAGTTTTTTCAAATCAATCCGATAGCCGCTGGCCGACTGCACATAACTTACCACAACAAATCGCGTATGCTCATCCACCTGTCTGAGAAGACTTTCCGCAGTCAGGCTCCACTCATTTTCCGGGTGTACCAGCCGCACCGCCACTCCTCGATTTTTCAAAGAAAGTACCGGGTATAACACGCTGACATGCTCGATATCTCCAACCACTACATTGTCATTCTCACCAAAAGGAAAGTTCTGCAACGCCATGACAATCGCCTGACAGGTATTCGCCGCAAACGCAACATGATGTCCATCCGGTGCATGCACAAGGTCAGCCAGAAGTTCTCTGGTCTCTTCGATCCGCCTGACCGCTGAGCCTTTGCCTGAACCGCCTTTCATGGGGATGCCAGGATAAAAGTCCGATTTTTCAGTAAAATACTGTTCTGAGGCACTTCTCAGAAAATCCGCGCCCCCTGTCTCATACGCACTGTCAAAAAATGCCCATGTTCTGGTAACCGGAAACTGTTCACGCAATCCGGGCTGCCAGTCCGGTGTCTGGAATGTAAAATCCTTCATCATCTTCCCGCTCCTGTCTTCTGGGGCACAATTCATTCTTAATGTCCATCTTATCATTCAAAACTGCGTCGCTTTAAATCAAAAAAACATTTTTGTCATTCTAGCATTCAAAAGTAATAAATGTCAATAGGTGGAACGTTTATAAATGATTGAAATAATCCTTTTCTTCTATTATAATAATCCTGTTTTTGTAGCTGTTTATTTTTTTCAACCAATGAAAGAGAGGTTGTTCTATGTTTTTTTCCACGGTTTCCCTTTTGTCTTCTCCTCATGACACTGTTTTGCGTTTTTTATCTGCCGGTGAAAGAATTTCCTTTCAGGCTCCTGCTATACAGGCTGCATTCAATCAACTGCCCGGAGAAGATCCGCTGACACTTGAACATATGGAAATTCGGACATTGCGATTTCCGATACAAGGACAGTATTCCAATATCATTCTGGCCGCTTTTGACAACCATACGGCTCATCCTTATGATGAATTCCGCAAACTTACCGCGAAGATCGGGACATGCCTGTCAAAGCTGCGTACCTCATCTCTTTTCATAGACCGGATTGACGCTCTGAATTTTGTGGAAGAATCGGTTCTTTTCACTCAGCTCTCTTCCATCCTTCCGCTTTGCGAGTATCATTTTGATGCCCATTGCAGTAAAAAAGCAAACCGCACAGAAATCGCAGTATCAATTCTGGCAGACCCTTCCATGCAGCCGTATCTGGCAGAGGGCCTTGCCTTGTCAAAAGCAGTTATGACCGCCCGAGACCTGGTGAATGAGCCAGCAGATATTCTTACACCGGCGGAACTGGCAAAACGAACGCAGAGTCTGGCCCATCAATACGGTTTTCAGGTAGAGATTCTGGACGCCAGAGCCTGTGAGGAACTGGGGATGGGACTGTTTTTAGCGGTTGCAAAAGGAAGCGCCCTGGAGCCGCGTTTTCTGATCCTGCGCTGGATGGGCGGAGCGGAAGAAGAAGATCCGATTGCCTTCGTCGGAAAAGGAATCACTTACGATACCGGCGGCCTGGCAATCAAAACCAGTTCTATGGAAGTGATGAACTATGATATGAACGGTGCTGCTGCTGTTATTGGAGCGATGTGCGCCATTGCGCGGCAGAAGCTCCCCTGCAATGTAATCGCAGTAGTCGCTGCCTGTGAAAATGCAGTCGATGCCAAAAGCTATCGGAACGGCGATGTTTTTACCTCTATGAGCGGCCAGACCGTCTATGTCCGAAATACAGACGCGGAAGGCCGGCTTACCATGGCCGATGCAATTACTTACTGTACAAAATATGAGCACCCGAAGGAAATATTGGAAATAGCCGGACTTACCGGCAGTGTCAGCAACTTCTATGGTAAAATATGCGCTGCAGCCTTGACCACCACTCAGGCGCTCTACGATCGTCTGGTTCGCGTCTCCCGGCAGTCCGGAGAAAAATACGCGCAAATGCCCGCCTTTGACGAATACCGAAAATTGCTGGAAACACCCTTCGCGGATCTGAATAATGCTCCAGAAAAAGAACCAGGTGGAATTCTGGCAGCTTTATTTCTGGACTGCTTCCATGAACAAGTACCGTTTCTTTCCATTGATTCCGGTGCCATGCCTTTCACTCGTACCGCATCCGACTGCCAGAGCGTGGGGGGAACCGGTTTTGGTGTGCGATCCCTTTACTACTATGTAAAGAGTTCTGTCGAAGAACAATGCACATATTCTTAAATCTGTATATCAGCATTCGCGTTTCCAGTAGGCCTCTTCAGCAGCCGCGTTTGGTTTACCGCCGAACACGGCTGTACAAATCCGTTACAGGTCACACCCTGATCAAATTTACCTTATTTTTACCTCTACAGGTGTGGCCAGTAACACAAATCCAGCATTTCTTCACACTCGAGCCAATCTGTCTATTGATTTTTATACTTCGCTATGCTATTTTACCGGAAGAAAATAAGATGGTCGGCTGACGAAAAGGAGCCGGGATATCTGGAGGAGACAATTTGTATGAATAATAGGAAGAAAGCCAATCAAAGCTACATTCACCTGATGCTGGCACTCTTTGGTGCGGCAGCCATGAGCATTCTTTTATTCTTTGTGCTATTTCGATTTGACGGAATCGCACAGACGTTCCGTAAGCTTCAGAATGTGCTGATGCCTTTTATCATAGGGGCTGTCATTGCCTATATTTTAAAGCCCAGCTGTAATTTCATCGAGGAAAAACTGACCCTCTTTTTCAGTAAACAGAAAAAAGCCCCCATGAAGCTGATTCCCGGATTGAGTGTCCTGCTTACGATGGCTCTGGGCCTGACGGTAATCCTGATTCTTCTGGTTATGGTACTGCCGACCTTACTGGACAGTATCTATTCCGTAGTTCGCCTGATCCCCTCCAGCATTGAGGCAGCTTCTGACTGGCTTTTGCAATACTTCGATGACAACGAGACCTTAAGCAACTACATCCAGGAATTCTCAGATAGCTTCTCAACCTCGATTCCAAGCTGGATTCGAACCAATATAATCCCAAATATCGAGATTCTGATTGGAAACATATCCAGCAGTGTATACAATGTCGTTTCACTTTTTTCCAATGTTCTGATCGGCCTCATAGCCGCCATTTACATTCTGGGAAGCAGAAAAAAATTTGCCTCACAGGCAAGGCTGATCAATTACAGCGTATTTGGGGAAAAATGGTCCGGACGGATTCTGCGTGAAGTGCAGTACACAGATAAAGTGTTCAGCGGATATATTAACGGCCGACTGATCGACTCCCTGATCATCGGAATCATTTGTTTCATCGGGATGCTGATTTTCCGAATGCCATACGCCATGCTGGTCAGCGTCGTCGTGGGCGTAACCAATATCATCCCTTTTTTCGGGCCATACATCGGAGCAATCCCGTCTTTTCTGCTGATCCTGATGGTCAACCCGGTGAAGGCAGTGATCTTTCTTGTTTTTGTCCTGATCCTGCAGCAGTTTGACGGCAACATACTTGGCCCCAGGATTCTCGGAAACGTGACTGGGCTGTCCAGCTTCTGGGTGCTGTTTGCCATTATCACCTTCGGCGGCCTGTTCGGATTCATCGGCGTGATCATCGGAGTGCCGGTCTTTGCGGTCATATACGACATCATACGCAAGCTGGTAAAATATGGCGCGGCACGGCGGGAACAGAGCAACCAGGAACCCCCTGCTTCTCAAAATATGGAAAGCGAAGACAAATCAAATTGCCCTTGAACTTCTTAAAAGCAGCAACAGGTAAATTGCCCTTGAGCATCCTGAAAAGTTTCCCAAAGAAAAACATCCCAGCCAACGTTTCTCTTTGGGAGACTTGTTGCATATGCATACATAACTTCACCCAATTAGCAAGCGAGCCATTCAAATTCCCACACAACTCAGATCCCGCACAACCTCTCCCGCAATTATCAGCCCTGCCACAGCCGGGACAAACGCATTGCTTCCCGGCACCTGGCGGCGTTTGGTATGGTTTATATCTGTTTCTGACGGACGTGCCTCTTCCTGCGCACTGCAGCCTTCCACTTCATCTTCTTCTCCATCTCCCACTGGCATCATCGCCGGTTCTCTGGAATAAACCACTTTCAATTTTTTAATCCCTCGTTTTTTCAATTCACGACGCATCACGCGCGCCAGAGGACAAATGCTCGTTTCATAAATATCCGCGACCTCCAGCGCGGAAGCATCCATCTTATTTCCGGCCCCCATACAGCTGATAATCGGCGTCCCCGCTGCCTCCGCCTGCTCCACCAGCGCAATCTTCCCGGTCACCGTGTCAATCGCGTCTACCACATAATCATACTGGGAAAAGTCAAACTGCGCCGCGGTCTCCGGCATATAAAACGTCTTATATTTATTCACCCTGGCCGCCGGATTGATCTGCAAAATCCGCTCCTCGGCCACATCCACCTTATATTTTCCAATCGTATTCTGCAAAGCATAAATCTGACGGTTCAGATTCGTCAGACATATTTTATCATCATCAATCAGATCCAGCGTGCCGATCCCGCTTCTGGATAGCGCCTCCACAGTATGCCCGCCCACACCGCCAAGGCCAAACACGGCTACTCGCGCGTGAAAAAGTTTTTCCATCGCTTCACGTCCTAATAAAAGCTCCGTTCTCGAAAACTGATTTATCATATTTTTTTCGTCTCCAATGAATATTCTCTCGCATATCGGTCATACTATGATTAGTCTCACAGGAAAACAACTCACAGTTGAAGCGAAAAAGCTTCTGTGAAATTTCCGGATGAGATGCTCATATGCCGATGCTTCGGATCCCCCTCCAAAGCAAAGCCGGCATCATGAAAACTGTACTAAGGATAAAAATAAATACTTATCCTCCCCTTTTCGAAACCGGCTCTGTCACAAAGGTGTGGCAGGGTCGGTTTTTTGGCTTAAAATAAGGCTTTTCGCTAGGCTGCCAACTCACGCCAGATGGCGCAAAGATCGGCTTATACACCATTTATACACCACTTTCCGAAAAATCTTAAATTCACCCTTGCATCTACCAGCTATCGGCAATCGCTCACATAACCTTACCACGTTCCTGTCCACCTTTCAAGCGTAAAATCAGCATCCTTCAAAGAAGCAAAATCCACATATTTCAAAAAGATCAAGAATCGCCTTTTTCCTGAAACAACTCAGCGATCTTCTGCATCTCCTTTTTAAAGTTAGACTGCGAAGATGATAAGCACACAATCATCACGAAATTTAATTTTACAAAAATTGTTATACCACATTCTTCTGCGCTATTTTGGCAGTCCAAATGCGAAAATCTGAACATGAAAATCCCTCTTTATTTCACACCAGAAACAATATCTTGCGTCAATTGCGTCGCTCGCGTCGATAATATCCCCACTACTCGCCTATGAGCAACTTAATTGGCAGCCAGTCGGCCGGTTTCTTGAAGCCGGCCGTATTGCGAAGCTGTTCATCCAATTATCAGGCTGGGCATATCCTACCACTCACCATCTTCAACAGGTCTTCAGTTTCTTATTACAGATTGCCAGTATCTCAGACATTAATATCCCGTATACCAAACTCCCGTTCAATGCTATTTTGAATATAGTAGTCCAGTCATTGATCCGTTCTAAAACATTTAAATATACCGCCGATGCTCTGACCAAATTAGAATTCAGTTATGCCATAGCATAAGAAAATGCCTTTTCTTCTATATAGTCTGCTGGCAAAAAAATTTGCCATGGCATTTTTTCACCTAAAAAAAGAACCACTACCAAGTGGTTCCCTTTGAAGCTCTGTTAAATTCAAATGTTTATATCTCATAAGCGGCATTAATATACGTTGACTGCACGAGCCACTCGTAGAGCTCATCTATAAGCATTCCTGCCAGTCTATACTACCGCCTCTATCAGCACCTTGTCTCCAATAGTAAACTCCTTTACTCCAATCTCTTTCTTTTGATTGAAGTTGAAGCTGAGCATATATCCCCTATTCAAATGGTAGTGATCCAGGTACTCCAGCAGCTGTGCTTCTCCCCTCTCATTGTATGCATTACCCCGCCATAGTTTCAACTCGATCACGAATTGTTCGCCAAGATAATCGATCACCAGATCTGTCCGCTCTCGGTTGCGTGTCTCCGCTTCCACATAGCAGTTGCCCACTCCGTTGATAATCGGTTTTAAGAAAAGCATAAAATAGCGTCTACCGACATCCTCAAGAAAGGTTTCATCCCGGTCTCCATACAGCTCATCAAAGCTTTCTACAAAGCGTTCCAGAATTCGTCTCACATTCAGATGGCCGCCTGTCACGAACTGGTTCTTCTCAATCAATCCGGCATCATAAAGTTTACTTGTTCCATATTCCTCAGACATAAACCAGTCATAAAGAACAGTCTCGAAAATGCGATTGAAAATGACCGCCTTTCCGTTCTCATTTCTGACGAACCCGAACATCGTAGCAATCTCAATGCTGTCGTTCATTGCCACATAAGGGATTGGTTTTCCTGCAAAAAGCAGTTCATACAGAACCGTGCGCAGGGTCGGATAATCCTCAACTTTCCCCTTCATAGACAAAAATAATGGATTCGGCTCATTGGTCAATATTTTTACCGCCTCCAGAAAGCCCTCCTTCGTCCATGCTTTCTTCTTACCCGGAAACCTTTCACTGCCAGCAATCTCTTCATCCATATACTTGCATAAAGTCGAAACCATGACCGGATATCCAGAAGTATAATCATAGAGCAGCTTCGACATCTCTTCAATGTCCATTCCGGTCTGATAGTCTGCCTCATATTCCTTAAGCATATCACCGATTTCCCCGGCAGCGAAGCTCATATCCACACGAAATTTAGCTGCTATATTCCAGGGGCTGTTTGACTTGTGCTCTTCATCCGATCGTATTTTTCTTTTGATATTTCTGACGTCATATACTCCTGCCAAAATCACTGACTGAAATGTAGCAGTATCAGGTTTCTTCAAGTAATAAGCCCGAAGCTGCGCAAGGAAATCAATAAACACCTGATTATTTGTAGCCGTATCCACTTCGTCAATGATCAGAACCGGCTCCCGATCCAGCTTTCCACACCAGGACTTTATGACTTTAAAAAGCGCCTGCAAGGAATTGATCCGTGCTGTGCCCTCCACAAAGGCCGTCAGCTTCTCCTCTATGCCATCTGGAAACTCATCAATAGCGTCCAGTACCTCTTCTGCGAATGCCGCCACAAAAGATTGTTCACTTTCAAATGATAATGCAGCCATTGTCTGAAAATCCAGGCTTATCACCTGATAATCTTTTTTCAAATAAGCTGCCAGCGCATTCAATGTAGTCGTCTTTCCAAATTGCCGTGCACGGTTTACCGTAAAATATTCCCCATCATCTACCATCTTCTTAATCGCTTTCAGCCGCGATTCCAGATCAACCATATAATGCTTCTGGGGTCTGCATGCACCATTTACATTAAAAATCTTCGCCATTCGTCTACACCGTTCCCTTCATGCCACTACTGCTCACTGTATAAGCCATTCTTGACAAAGTCAAGTCCAAAAACTCATTCATACGATTCTGACTTCATCATATGTCATATCTTCATGACCACACTTCCCTGTCATTTGACGCCTATATATATCTTGATCTCGCACTCGTGTTCCTTTTCTTTTTATCTTAATTGATACCCACCAGCAAGACGATTCAGATATTTTTCAAACGAATCCATCTGAGACATTTGGAGTCCTTCAAATAATGCTCTCGAATCGCAATTCTTATCATAATAAGCACACAGCATTTTTGCAGCAAACGCTTTACCGAAGCTTATAACTTTCCATAGGCTCAATCGCTTTTATTTTCCTTGGATTTTCAAAATACCGCTTTACTCTCTCATTCATCTATTCTTCCAGCACATATCCTTCCTTCTTGCAAACAACCTTACATTTCTTCTTAAAGCACGCGATACCATACTTGTAAATTGTATGATAGCCTTCATTCTTCAGTTCTCGTGTGTAATCCATCCTTTCAATCTGATCCATTGCTTCCTTGCATCCGGCAGTAAATTGGGCGTTCTCAGCATATTTAAATTCAACAATAATGCCAATATCCTCCCTCGGGATTTTAACCATAACATCGCTATATCCATCACCAGTATCCGCATTTGTTTTTGCTTTCCAGCCATCTACATTAGCAAGGATTCCAATCATTAAGCCATGGTAAAGGATCTCCTTCTTATCTTTTTGCACAGATGAATCCCTTACAGTGATCGAGTCATATAAATAAGATGTAAGTAATTTCTCAGTTTTTTCCGCATCACCAGATTTCATAGCATCACAGAAATCTTCGAATCGCTTGCTGTTCTCTATAACAATATTATTAAAATATGATGTTATCTGCCTGGTAAAAATTCTCCGGATCTCCCGGTTCGGAATCGCAAGCTGATAAATATCTGCATCCTCATTCTCCAGCATTCCCCTCTGTGTCAGATATCCCGTTGCAAACAACACACTCCATATATTATTTATCGTATCATAAAGTTGATTATAAGTCAGATCCTCATGGATTTCTTTTTCAACTGTTTCCCCTGCTACCAGCGCCTCAATTTCACTCTTGGTTTGTTCATTACCTGCTTTCTCGATCAAATGGCGCACCGCATCATTTCCACTCGTATTAGACCAATAATCTTTAGGACGGGCAGACGGGTTAGCAGTTAATTCATAGCAGTAACTGATAACATCCCACGGGCAATAAACGTCCATGTTTCCAAAACGGTATCCATCATACCATTCTTTTATATCTTTATATTTATCATCAAGTTTATAATAATTAAGTATGCCCTTAACTTCCTCATCCGTAAAACCAAAATATTCGTCAAAGCGAACATTTGTTATTGATAGGATATTTGGATTATTTAAACCAGTAAAAATACTTTCCTTTGCCACTCGAAGGCAACCGGTTAATACAGCAAAATAAAGATCTTCATTTGATTTTAGCGCCTTATCAAAAATACCCCGTATAAGTTTCACCATTTGAGTATAGTATTTCTCCTCATTTGCTTTTGCCAGAGGAACATCATATTCATCTATTAAAATGATTACTTTCTTTCCATAGTGTTTTCTCAAAAGAGAGGATAATACACTCAAACTGCCCTTCAGGACATCATCTGACATAGTAAAAAAATCCGGATGTATCGGATCCGCATTTACCAGTTTTCTGTATATTCCTTTTTCAATATCCGAAAGGTGTTCACTTTCCAAAAGGAAATTGAATCGTAGTGCTTCCCTGCCAATCTCAGAACACATATAAGACCTTGCGCTCTCATAGTCGGCGCCTTCAACACTCTTCAGGCTAATAGAAATAATCGGGAATTTACCCATATACTTTTCGCATAAAGCTACTTCCTTTGAAATCTCAAGTCCATCAAACAGAGAACTATCGCAACCGATTTCCAGAAATGCCTTCAGCATACTCATATTCAACGACTTTCCAAAACGTCGCGGGCGGGTAAACAGGTTTACTTTCCCCCATGCATACAACAAATCCCTGATCATTGCAGTCTTATCAACATAATAAAAATCTTCTGTACGGATTTCTACAAAATCTTCAATCCCAACAGGGAGCTTCTTTTTCATATTATAGTCTTTCATGATTAAAATGCTCCTTTCCTTCTTGCAATTCCAGGTGTCACCCGGGATTTGCATGAATGTCTAAACCCGATCTTTCCTTACTATTTAGCCTCTTCCTAAACACTATTTACTGCTCATAAAATAACACAATTACATTCTCATTGCAAGATGTACGCTGAATTGGGCTGCAAGGTTGTTTCACGAAAGCCCTGACAAAAAATTATTTAGTATTATTGTCGCGGTCGTTTACACTAAATGTTTTATACTTGCATCATATCGCAGCGCCTCCATTCATCTATTTACTAACCAGAACCGCAGGCTCAAACAGCTCAGTCCGCCATCGATTTTCCTGTATTCTGAGGTGTCGACAAGAATCACATCATACCCGGCATTCCTTACAATCTGTGCCGTCTTTGGGAAATTTACCGGGACAAATACATGATCATTCACCCAGATGCAATTTGCCGCGTAGGCTTCTTCCTCCGGGATGATATTTTTCTGTGGCAATCTGCTCTGCCGCCTGCTCTGCCAGAATCACCCGCTCCTTCGTAATACAGCTTTTGAGAACAACGAGCGCCGCTTCATGCTCTCTGATTCCGGATGTAGAAGCGCAGAGGTCCTCAATCACGGAGCAGTCCACCAGATCATTGTAAAAATCAAACGCACTGTGCAGTACACAGCACCCGGTATTGACGCCGGTAAAATAGACCTTTTCGATGTCATTTTCGCGCACAAATTGTTTCATTTCCTCATTCCAGCAGCTGAATTTATCCTTTCTGAAAACGCGCTGCATCCGCGGCCGCAGCGAATCAAGAATCTCAGCCTCTTTTGTTCCGTCCATACAGGCTTTCCACCCCTCAAACCGATAGCAGGCGGTCTGTTCATGATTTACATAACAGGTCCCGGCGATCTGGACGTTGACGGCTTCCATTTCCAGCTGATCCAGGAAACACAGGATTTTCCGGTCCAGTCCCTCTGTGTTTGCGTTCTGAAATCCGTATTGCATATCAATGACCAGAATCAATATTTTTCCCATATACTGTCTCCTTTCCATAACAAAAAGATAACGATTCAGAATAGCAGCATGTGCAAGATGTTATGCCTCACTTCCTACAACTACCTTTTTTATTCTACTTGGTGCATACTGGTGTTTGAACAATCGCTTTGGGTACCGTTCAGACCGAAGCAAAGCGCAGACTGCGGCCTGCTGTTCTGAATTGTTACCAGTTTTTGAACAGTAACTACACCACTCATTTACAGAAGAAGAAAGGATACCTGCTATGGAAGAGCAAAAATTCGGAACCATTAAAATTCACCTGAATGAGCTGATCAAAGAACGCAATATCAGCAAAAGCCGTCTTTCACACCGCGCTGAAATGCAGCGTACACAGATCAACCACTACTGCAACAACGATATTGCCAGATTGGATATCGCTGTTCTGGCCCGTCTCTGCACCGCCCTGGATTGTTCGATCGGAGACCTGCTGGAATTCATTCCGGCTGAAAAAGCCAATGATGCGGATCAAGCAGAGGAATGATCATTGACAGAGCGAAAAGGCCGCTTTATAATGAAGCTATTGCATCATCTGATAGAAAGCAAATCTGCAGGAGACAGGAATACGATGGAGCAGCCTTATTTTACATTAAAAGGCCAGATTTCTCTGGCCTTTCTGAAAAAGAGAAATTTTACCGGAAGCTACCGGCAGATGCGGTATAATCTGTTTATCAAAGAAGACCGGCTGGTAGCTGCGATCTATCCGCAGCCTTACTGCTGGGAATGTACGCCGGAGGACCAGAAGACCTACCAGTCCTTCGACGCCTCCGCAGAAGGCCTGGACGCCGCTGTAGCATGGCTAAACGAAACTTATGAACGTTGTTTTGTCACGGCTGCGCAGACAGCCTCTGATGCGGGTTAAATGGATATCCGCTGGCAGTGGAGTCTGCTGGCCGCCGTGATTGAACAAAAAACTCATTTTTTTACGGAAAAGCGATAGCTGGTCTTTGTGTCGTATTTCTCTCCCGCTTTCAGCAGAGGAGATTTGAACGCAGGCTCATTGATCGCGTTCGGACAGAACTGGGATTCCAGGCAGAATCCCTGGCGTTTCCGGTAAGTAACACCGCCTTTCCCTGTCTGTTCACTGATCCCGTTGCCCACATACAGCTGGATCGCGCAGCAATCCGTAAACGTTTCCATGCAAATGCCGCTCTCTTCGCAGTAAGCCTCAGCAACCTTCTGCACCTCGCCCCCATTATCCGGAAGGACGTAGTTGTGATCGAATCCGCCGACAAATTTCAGCTGTTCAAAATCCGCGTCTACATCAAGGCCGATTGTCTTACCCGTGAGGAAATCCATCGGGGTGCCCGCCACCGGAGCGATCTCGCCGGTCGGAATCGCCTGAAAGTCAATGACCGGGGTGTAATGATCCGCTGTGAGGATCAGAGTATGATCTTCGATCGATCCGGATGCGTGTCCGGCCAGGTTAAAATAGGTATGGTTCGTCATATTCGCGATCGTGTCTGCGTCAGAAACCGCCTCATAGTGAAGCGTCACCGCATTCTCTTCCGTCAGCGTATAGGTAACCGTCGTGTCGATATTCCCGGGAAAACCGTTGTTGCCGTCCGGAATACGTACCTGGAAGGAAATGCTGTTCGACCCCTCATCGATCTTCGCCACATTCCATACCCACTCGTCTACCCCGTGCGGTCCGCTGTGCAGGTTATTTTCATTGTCATTGACTGGCAGCTGGTATGTCTTATCCCCGATCGTAAAACGGCCCTTGTCAATACGGTTGCCATTTGGAGCGATCACCGCACCAAAATAGCAGCCGCCTGCCACATATTCCTGCGGGGTATCGTAGCCAAGCACCACATCCACCGGATTGCCATCGCGATCCGGAACCAGCAGGCTAACCAGCGTCGCACCCAGCTCTGTTACCGTCATAGTCACTCCGTTTTTATTCGTGAAAGAATAAAGAAATACTTCCGCTCCGTCATTTAAGGTACCAAAAGGCTTCTTTTCCATTCTAATCTTCTCCTTATACTTTGAAAGCGAACGCCGCGCACCAACCGCATCATCGTTCGCTTTCTTTTTCATCTCATCTGTTCTTTTTCTGAAAGTCCACCCTTACGCAAACGGATTCTCCGTACGGTAAGGAACGCTCTTCGGATGATTGTATCCGATCTCATCCGGGCATACGCCGATGAGCTTAAATACCTCATAGAGAGCCTTTCCGTGATGGCCAAATGCCACTGCGCCGTGATGCGGGTAATTCCCCTCGATCAGGACATGACGGTAGAAACGCCCCATCTCCGGAATCGCGAAAATACCAACACCGCCGAAGGAACGTGTTGCTACCGGAAGTACCTCGCCCTGCGCCACGTACGCGCGAAGGATATTGTCTGAGGTGCTCTGCAGACGGAAGAACGTGATATCGCCCGGAACAATGTCGCCCTCAAGCGTACCATTGGTCACCTCGATCGGCAGGCTTCTTGCCATGATCATCTGATACTTCATCGTGCAGGAGGTCAGCTTACTGGAGCAGGTATTGCCGCAATGGAAGCCCATAAAGGTATCTTTCTGCGTATAATTGAATTTGCCCTTGATATCCTCTTCGTAAATGTCTGCCGGAACCGTATTGTTAATATCAAGCAGAGTCACAGCATCGTTGCTGACACAGGTACCGATGAACTCGCTGAGTGCACCGTAAATATCTACCTCACAGGATACCGGAATGCCTCTGCCGGTCAGACGGCTGTTAACATAGCACGGAACAAATCCAAACTGTGTCTGGAACGCCGGCCAACATTTTCCGGCAATCGCCACATACTTCCGATAGCCTCTGTGCGCCTCTACCCAGTCAAGCAGTGTCAGCTCATACTGTGCCAGCTTCGCAAGAATCTCCGGCTTCTGATTGCCCTCGCCGAGCTCTGCTTCCATATCCTTTACCACTTCCGGAATGCGCTCGTCACCCGCATGCTTATTGAACGCTTCAAACAGATCCAGCTCGGAATTCTCCTCGATCTCCACGCCGATGTTGTAAAGCTGCTTAATCGGCGCATTGCATGCCAGGAAATTCAGCGGACGCGGACCAAAGCTGATGATCTTCAGATTCTGAAGGCCTACCACTGCACGCGCGATCGGCACAAAATCATGAATCATATCCGCGCACTCTTCCGCGGTACCCACCGGATACTCCGGTATGTAAGCATGGATGTTGCGAAGCTTCAGATTGTAGCTGGCATTCAGCATACCGCAGTATGCGTCGCCGCGGCCCTGAATCAGGTCTTTTCCGCTCTCTTCTGCTGCCGCCACGAACATTGCCGGGCCGTCAAAATGCTTTGCGAGAAGCGTCTCAGAAATCTCGGGGCCAAAGTTGCCAAGGTATACACAAAGCGCATCGCAGCCGGCTGCCTTAATATCCTCAAGCGCCTGTACCATATGGATTTCACTCTCTACGATACAGACCGGACACTCATAGATGTCAGACGCGTCATATTTCGCCGTATAAGCGTCAATAAGAGCCTTTCTCCGGTTCACGGAAAGTGACTCCGGGAAGCAGTCACGGCTGACCGCGACGATACCGATTTTTACCTTTGGAATGTTCTGCATTTCAATTGTCCTCCTTCTTTTATATGACCCGGATTCCGGTAAACGGCGTCCGGGTAGATATTATTTACAGGGGCGCACCAATTCACGCCCTTTGTTTCCGGAATCCGCCCCGCATAGTCAAACTGCCGGAGACAGTCCGTCCCTGCCTTAAGCCAATACCTCAAACAGAGGCTTACAGGTCGGATATACCTGCCGGAACTGCGCGTACCGTGCTTCGTATTTCGCGACCAGCTCCGGATCGGGCTCAATCGTGTCAATCACACGGACAATCTTTGCCGCCGCCTCCGCTACAGATGCGTATTCCCCGCAGCCAACCGCCGCTAACATGGCGCCGCCGAGGCCAGGGCCTTCTTCACTCTCGATCACATCTACCTTAAGGTTCAGAACGTTGGCAATGATCTTCTTCCAGAGCGGACTCTTTGCGCCGCCTCCGCAGATCTTCGTGCGCTCAATCCGGATTCCCAGGCTTTTTGCCACTTCAAGAGAATCGCGAAGGGCAAATGCCACACCTTCCAGCACTGCCTGCGTCATATCCGCACGAGTCGTATCCATCGTCATGCCGATAAAGGTCGCGCGCGCATTCGGATTATTGTGCGGAGAACGTTCTCCCATCAGATATGGCAGAAAATAGACATGATTTTCACCAAGCTTTTCAATCTGTGCCTGTTCCGCCGCATAATCCTTCGTCCCAATGATCTCGTCCATCCACCATTTATTGCAGGAAGCCGCACTGAGCATGCATCCCATCAGATGATAATGACCGTCTGCATGCGCAAACGCATGCAGCGCATTGTACTTGTCCACACCAAATTTGTCCGAAGAAATAAAGATCGTACCGCTCGTCCCAAGAGAAATATTGCAGGCTCCATCGCCAACGGTGCCGGTACCGACTGCTGCCGCCGCATTATCCCCCGCACCTGCGATCACCTTTACGGTCTGTGGGATCGAAAGCTCATCCGCAACGGAAGGAAGCACCGTACCAACGACCTCGTAGCTTTCAAAGATCTGCGCCATCTGTTCCTCCCGGACACCGCAGAGATCCAGCATCTCCTTCGACCAGCAGCGATTCTTCACATCAAATGTAAGCATACCTGACGCATCCGATACATCCGTACAATGCACCCCCGAAAGGCGATAGGCGATATAATCCTTCGGAAGCATGATTTTCTCAATCCGTGAAAAATTCTCCGGCTCATTTTTCTTCACCCAGAGAAGCTTCGGAGCAGTAAATCCGGCAAAAGCAATGTTCGCCGTATATTCCGAAATCTTATCGCGGCCAATCTCATTATTCAGGTAATCACACTCTTCCTGTGTGCGGCCATCATTCCACAGAATCGCCGGACGAATCACACGATCCTCCTTATCCAGGATCACGAGGCCATGCATCTGTCCGCCAAAACTGATACCCGCCACCTGGCTGTGATCACAGTCAGCCAGCAGTTCTTTCAGTCCCGCCATGGTCTGCTCATACCAGTCCTCCGGATTCTGTTCTGACCAGCCCGGATGCGGGAAATACAGTGGGTATTCCTTAGAAACAATATTCTGAATTT
>JAJQGP010000108.1 GCA_021200475.1 Lachnospiraceae bacterium | reverse complement strand
CCAGCACAATGAATACGAAGAAGCAGAATCTGTCTATACCAGCTTCGGCGATACTGCAAAAGAGGAAGGCTTTCTGACCGTCGCAGGCTCCTTTCACATGATTGCCGCCATTGAAAAATATCACGGCGACCGCTTCGGACGGTTCGCACAGTATATGGAAGAAAACAGGCTCTTCGTCTCCGACGTACAGACCGGATGGATTTGCCTGAACTGCGGCTATATCTATACCGGCACAAAGGCACCAGCCAAATGTCCTGTCTGCCAGCACGAGCAGGGATATTTTATCCGGTTGGAATTATCACCGTTCGCAAATCTGTAAAACCAGATCGAGCAGGGGGCTATCTCCCCTGCTCCTTCATTTGGCAAACCTTTTTTAATACCGCCAGCCGTTCCTGAAACATCTCGCGGCATTCGGGCATTTCTCTGAAACAGGATTCCTCTATCTCGCAAATCTGATTCAGCCCGTTTCTTTTTACCGCCTCAATCGCGGCGTCTTTCTGCGTTGACCGTTCGCCAAACAACGTCTGACAAGCCGCGCCATCCAGTGAATCATAGCAATGAAACGCCTGATTAAAATCCATCAGCTTATGAAGACTCATCGGACAATTCGACGCATTCCGCACCAGGACGCCCCAGTTTCCCCAGTGGCGATCCGTGTTCCCGACAAGATAATCGATCACATTCATCATGTAATAGTTATGCCTGTCAAGTCGGAGAATGTAATTTTTCAAATCCATATCATGATTCACCGCATATATCTGAAAAGATTCCATTGAAGCAATCGAATACTCCTTCGAAGTAAAGTTTTCACTGATCGAGACCCGCTCTTCGTCAAAAAATCCTTCTTCATAAAGAACCTGATTGACGTCAAAACATCGGCAGATCCTGCTCGCTGTCAGTTCCCGTTCCACAGAATGGTCTATTCCGCCTTTCAATAGAAAAAACTGATCCCTCTCCCTTTTCCATGCCTTAGGAAAGCATCCATTCGTAGAAATGTCTCTCGCAAGTGACTGATTATCAACCGTCAGCTGTTTGCCGCGCAGCGCAACGCTGATAAATGCGTTACTGAGATGATTCTCATAGAGGTTCACATCAGAAAAAGAGAGTTCCTCCCCGGCAGGCTTTACCCAGAACACATCTGTCAGGGAAACGCAGTGATAGGACAAGGCAATCTGTGCCCGGTCACGGTCTGTGACTGCCTGCCCCATACCGATGCTGTTCAGAATTTCTTTCGCATATTTTCGATCCAGGGTGAGGACACGCGTGGCACACCAGTAATAAAAATTGGTCACGTTATTCACCAGAGTATCGATCTCCTCATCGCCATCGTCAAGATACAGATGATACGGCAAAAAAGATTTAAAATAAATCCTGCAGCGCCCGGACGTATCGACCTGCGCCACTTTCCTGTCCATATGCATAATATCATATTGTATATTCTGCCGCATCTTTTTCTAAAATCCTTTCTGAGATAGCCACAAAATCGTTACCATTAAATCCGTGTGCCCAGTATAGCATATTTAAGCGTGTCAGAGAACCTTCATCAGGAAATATTTGAAAAAACGGGCAAAGAAGAGCCTTCTTCTCTGCCCGTTTCCATCTAAATCCGATGCTTATTTGTAGTTGACAATCTTCCCGAATTCTTCCTTGAGGGAAGCGCCGCCTACCAGTCCGCCATCGATGTCTGCCTGCGCAAACAGATCCGGAGCGGTCTTCGCGTTGACAGAGCCGCCGTACTGAATACGAATCTCTGCAGCAGTCGCTTCGTCATAGATCTCCGCGATGCACGCACGGATGCCCGCGCAAACTTCTTGCGCCTGCTCCGTGGTCGCTGTCTTGCCGGTACCAATCGCCCAGATCGGCTCGTAAGCGATAACAGCAGTCTTAGCCTGGTCAGCAGTCACATTCTGGAAGCCAACCTTTACCTGCTGACGAATCCAGTCCATCGTGATACCCTGCTCTCTCTGTGTAAGAGATTCACCGCAGCACATGATCGGTGTGATGCCGTGCTCAAAAGCCTTGAGCATCTTCTTATTTACCGTCTCGCTCGTTTCAGCGAAATACTCTCTTCTCTCAGAATGGCCAAGCACTACATACTTCACGCCAGCGTCGGTAAGCATATTCGGAGAAATCTCTCCAGTGTATGCGCCCTTCTCTTCGAAATACATATTTTCAGCGCCAACCTGAATGTTGGAGCCCTTCGCAGCCTCTACAACCGGAATGATATCGATCGCCGGTACGCAAAATACTACGTCTACCTCGTCATTTACTACAAGCGGTTTGAGTGTCTCTACCAGCTTTACAGCTTCGCTCGGTGTCATGTTCATTTTCCAGTTGCCAGCGATAATTTTTTTTCTTGCCATGATTGTATTCTCCTGTTTCATAATTATAATAAACGACGTAAGTCGCTTTATTCTCGTGCACGGCTTCTATATTTCTTTCGTTCAATGAGCCGTTCCTCGATTCCACGCCTTAGGGCGCTTCATCTCGTGCGCGGGCATTCGCATTACTTGTCGTCTGCTGCCATAACGCCTGGAAGGTCTTTGCCCTCGAGGAACTCCAGGGAAGCGCCGCCGCCGGTGGAGATATGGGACATCTTGTCGCCAAAGCCAAGCTGGTTCACAGCTGCCGCGGAATCGCCGCCGCCGATGATCGTTGTCGCATCCGTCTCAGCCAGGGACTTCGCTACCGCGATGGTACCCTTCGCAAGGATCGGGTTCTCAAATACGCCCATTGGTCCGTTCCATACCACGGTCTTCGCAGATTTCACTGCCTCCGCGTAAAGCTCCTGAGTCTTCGGTCCGATATCCATGCCCATCTTATCTGCCGGGATCTCTGTAGAAGCATACACTTCCGTAGCAATCTCTGCGTCGATCGGGTTCGGGAATTCAGAAGTCACAACGGTATCTACCGGGAGGAGCAGCTTCTTGCCAAGCTTCTCAGCCTTAGCCATCATTTCTTTGCAGTAATCCAGCTTCGTGTCGTCGCAGAGAGAGGTTCCGATCTCATAACCCTGAGTCTTCAGGAAAGTATACGCCATGCCGCCGCCGATAATCAGCGTGTCACATTTTTCAAGCAGGTTAGAGATAACATTCAGCTTATCCGCTACCTTTGCGCCGCCAAGAATGGCCACGAACGGTCTTACCGGATTCTCTACTGCATTTCCAAGGAAGTTGATCTCTTTCTCCATCAGATAGCCA
>JAJQGP010000034.1 GCA_021200475.1 Lachnospiraceae bacterium | reverse complement strand
GCGATACCATCTGCAAGTACCTCGGCATCACGCTTCTGCCGCAGGCCGGCGTTGCGCTTGGGATGTGCGTCACTGCCCAGCAGCTGGGCGAGCAGGGCGAACTGATCCGCAATATCACGCTCTTTGCCATCCTGATCTACGAACTGGTCGGACCGCTGCTTACCAAGACAGCCCTGAAGAGCGCAGGCGAGATCCAGCCGATGAGCGAGGACGTGAAAAACCGCCGCCAGACAAATCTGGAGACGGCCAAAAACACGCCATGGGAACGGCATGCAAAGCATGGAAAGTAACATTCCTGTCACTTCCCTTCATTTGAAAAAATCCCCGGGGATGCCCCCGGGGAGAAATTCTGTCACTCAATCGTCACGGTATGCTTCTCTTCTGCCTGTTTTCTGGCATTCCTGCGTGGAATCCGAAGCTGCAGAACACCGTCTTCAAAGCAACCTCCGGCTCGATTTACTCCGTTCGCAGTGCCGTCACCGGATCGCTTCTGGACGCCTTGCTCGACGGAATCAATCCGCCAATCAGGGTCAGGCACACACTGAGCAGAATCAGTGCCGCAGCGTACTGCGGAAACAGAATCATACTCACGTCCGCGCTTCCGGCGTAATGACGGATCAGTGCGTTGCCCGGTATGGTTAGCAGAAGCGCCAGCCCGATTCCGAGCAGCCCGGCGCAGAGTCCGATGATACCGGTCTCCGCGTTAAATACCTCCGAAATATTCCTCTTGGAAGCGCCAATCGCCCGCAGGATACCGATTTCCTTTTTCCGCTCCAGCACACTGATATAGGTGATGACACCGATCATAATGGAAGAAACTACCAGTGAAATCGCTACAAACGCAATCAGCACATAGCTGATGATATCAATAATGTCCGTCACGGAAGACATCAGCGTTCCCACTGTGTCCGTATAGGCAATGACCTGCTCCTCCCTGCCTTCCGCCATCAGCCGCTCATTGTAGGCGTCCAGAATATCTACCACATATTCCTTGCTTTCAAAATCAATCGGATAGATGGCAATCTCACTCGGATTCGCAAAATCCACATAGCCGAGCGATTCGAGATTACTCTCGTAAGTCGCATCCACAGAGGAGCTCATGGATACGAGCAGCTCGGTCAGCGCGTCGCTGTCCATGTTAAAGTCAAACGCTTCCATAAATGCTTCTGCGTCAATTCCAAACATATCCTCCAGACTGCCCGCCATCTCACCGACCATATCCGTCATCGCGGACTCTATCTGGGAGGAAAACTGTGTCATGACCTGCGACATCACCTGCGACATAGCTGCCGAAATCTGTCCCTCCAGAGAAGAAGCCAGTGTTGTTCCGTAAGAGGCAAACAGTTCTTCCATATAGTCCCCCATGGAGGCGCTGATCTGCTCCTCCAGAGCGTCCATATCTACCATATCTGTGAGTGCCTCCATCAGCAAAGTGCTGGCGGTATCCGTACTCAGGTATCCGAGAAACAGCGCTCCCAGGCTCCCCGCGTCCGGATAGCCCATTTCCTCCGCATAAGTCTCATAGCCCGTTATCAGTTCGGTCAGCAACGCCTCCACCTGCTCAGAGCTGGCCGTCATTTCATCGTCAATCTGAAGGTTCTCATCCACCCACGCCTGAAGCTCTGCCTGCGTCGTTTCCTCATTCAGGTATTCCTGCAGGCTCTGTAAATAATCGGTCAGCCCGCTTCCCTCCTTCTGGGAGACATAATCCAGATATTCGGGAATCAGCTGCTCCCCAAGGCTGTAAATCTGTTCTGTGTCCACCGTCACATAGCTGCCAGCCGAGAGAAGCTCCAGCATCCTTTCTTTGAGTATCTGCTGCGCCTCATCGGTGAGCAGATATTCCAGAAAATACTTTCCCATATTCGCATAGTCCATATCTGACTCTTCCGCGGCATATTCCTCAAACCCGGTCAGCAGGCCATCCGCCAGTGCCTCCAGATCCACTGCGGAAATGTCGATCTGAATATCTCCCAGAAGCTCCGCCAGATCCATGGACGGCATATCCGGAAGATTAATCGAAATACTGCTAAAATCCACAAGGTCCGAAAGATTCAATGCCCCCAGGTCAATGTCAAACGCATCCGTCACATCGAAAGCCCCGGCAAACGCTTCTTCCATGGCACTGCTATCAAAGTCAAAGGCTTCCGCAATCGCTTCCTCATCGATTGTCACCAGCGAAGTCAGATCGAACGCACTCTCATCGTCTTCTGCTCCAAACGCTTCCCCGGTAAACACATTGATATGCGGATTGTCAAGCTGGCTCTGCACAATCTCGCTTGAGGCCGCTTTTTCCGCTACATGATCAATCAGCTCCGGAGAATAATAAATCCCCGAGCTTAACACTGTACTGTCTGACCCTTCTTTGGCCTGTATGATCCCGACTATGGTCAGATCTTCTCCGTCTGCCACCAGTTCTTCCATATAATCCAAGTTGCCGGACCGATCTGTCCACACCTCATACTGCTCATCATATTCATAATAATCCGCAGCACTGACCAGCTTAAATGTCGTCCCAAGAACATCATCATAGGAATACGTGTCGGTACTTTCCGGCACCTCTACACTTTCTCCCTCTATAAATTGCCGTACCATTTCATCCAGTTCTACCGAGTCACGAAGTCCCAGTGTATACAGCAGGAAATCGCTCATACTTCCATCCGAATACAGCACCAGAACCAGTTCATCATAATTTTCCGGCCAGCGGCCGGCCTTCACCTCATACTGCTCGTTATACAGCATTTCCGTCTCCGGCAGCTGGTAAAAGACATCCGTGCTCATCATGGAAGAAATCAGGCTGCTGGAGGACGAACCGGAACCAAATCCCAGAGAGCTGAAAGAGGAATCCGGGTTTACCTGCCTGACCCCATCGTTCTCCTGCCGGAAAATCTGCGGAACCGCATCGTAGGTATATTCAATCGCGTTAACGTACGGCTCAATGCCGCTCTCCCCGCTGTCCAGATACGTTTTCAAAGCTGCCAGGTCATTCGCCTCCGTCGAGGAAAACATGGAAGTGATCATCTGCACAACGTTGATCGTCTGCGAGCTTTCTTCTTCCTCACTGTCATCGCCGTCCTCACTGCCGCCTGACGAGCCCATCATCCCGGCAAGCAGCGAAGTCATATCAAAACCGGAGTTCGTAATTTCCAATGGATATCCGGCCAGCGTCTCCTCCTCTATATCCGCAATGTATTCATTCACACCCGTAGAGAGCGCCAGGATCAGCGCAATCCCGATAATACCGATCGAACCCGCGAATGACGTCAGAATCGTCCTCGCCTTTTTCGTCCGCAGATTGTTAAAGCTCAGTGCCACCGCCGTCCGCAGCGACATGGACGATTTCCCCATATTTTTGTGCACCGGCGCCCCGAGTGCGTTTTCATCTGCTTTATACGGGTTGGTATCTGAGCGGATTTTCCCATCCCGCAGCTCCACAATCCGGGTCGCATATTCACGGGCCAGCTCCGGGTTGTGCGTCACCATGACCACCAGCCGGTCCCGCGCTACCTCCTTCAGCAAATCCATGACCTGTACACTCGTATCGCTGTCCAGCGCACCGGTCGGCTCATCCGCCAGCAGAATATCCGGGTTGTTCACCAGCGCACGGGCAATCGCCACGCGTTGCATCTGCCCGCCGGAAAGCTGATTTGGCTTTTTCCCGGCCTGCTCCCCGAGCCCGACCTCTTCCAAAGCCTTCTTCGCACGCCTGCGGCGCTCTGCTTTGCCTACACCGGAGATGGTCAGCGCCAGCTCCACATTGGAAAGCAGCGTCTGATGAGGAATCAGGTTATAACTTTGAAATACAAAGCCTATCGTATGATTCCGGTACGAATCCCAGTCCCGGTCTTTATAATCCTTTGTAGAGATGCCATTTATGATCAGATCCCCACTGTCATACTGATCCAGACCGCCTATAATATTCAAAAGCGTCGTCTTCCCCGATCCGCTCGGTCCAAGAATCGCTACAAACTCATTGTCCCTGAGATTCAGGCTGACGTCATCCAGCGCCTTCTGAACCAAACTGCCTGTCCGGTATTCCTTGCAAATATGCTGTACCTGAAGCATCCAGTCCTCCGTCTCCTTCCTATCATGAAAGCCATTTTCAATAATGCCAGGCCCACCAGTCATCCTGGAATCCTTCCCCGCCAAATACCATTGCGGAATTACAGATTCTTTCTTTCATGCTTCATCCATGCCTGTCAGATATGCTTCTGACGGAATTCCCCATGATTGAGCCCATCTTCGGTCACATAATAAACCTTCCCCAGTTAAAATATTTCAGAATCTGCAGGAGCCGGTTTTTCCCATCGCTGACCTCCTGTGCCGTTTTTCCTTCCGGCGCAATCGATGTATCCGCATCAATTACAGTCAGAGCATCCGCCTCATATTCCTGCATTTTTGCCCGTAGCTGGGCGTTCAGTTCTTCACTGTCCACCACCAGCATCAGTTCCGTATCCACATAGGCACTCCGCATATCCCAGTTAAAGGAGCCGATCCCGGAAAGCCGGTCATCAATCACGAAGCACTTTCCATGATAGGAAATGCCCCCGTCATATTCCAGTATTTCTACACCTGTTTCAAGAATCTCTTCCTTATTCAAACTATAATCCGAAGCGCCGAATGGATTCCCATCGTTCGCAACAGAATTGGTCATCATCGTGACACTGTCCACTTTTCCGCAAATTTTCTTCAGGCGTTCCAGCATCCAGTCATTGCAAATAATGTACGGCGTATGAAAAACCACTTCTTCCTCCGCCTGCATCATCAGCTCGGTGATGGTATAGAACACTACCGGTTCCTTGGAATAAATATGAGTCGGATTGGACACCAGTTCGATATGATTGACCGGCACGGTCACGCTTTCGTAGTCCTCTTCTGAAAACCAGTCCTCATACTCTGCCGTCATCTCCTCATACACATCCCACAGCTCCCCTTTGGCCGAGATGACCGGGGGAAGTTTTTCCCAGAAATGATTGTCCGCAAGTGTCCTGCATACGGACTGCTCCCACACAGACCAAAAATAATCGCGCACCCGTTCCAGTGAATTGTCATCCCCGGCATCGGCACTGTAGACAAGGATGTCCCAGTCGTAATTCTTATGTCCTTCCTGATCTCCCAGAAAGTAATCATACGTATTGCGGCCGCCCAAAATATATCCCAGGTCATCCACAATCAGATATTTGTCATGCAGACGCCCCATAAAGGTCCACGGCATCCACGGACGAACCGGATTATAAATCCGGATCTCCACATGCTCCGTCTGCGCAAGTGCCAAAAAATACGGATTTCCCCACATACTTTTGATATAAGAAAACCCGTCTACCAGAATATATACGTTGACTCCCCGCTCCGCCGCTTCCATCAGCGCCGACATCACCATCTTGCCGCTGGTATCCGCGTCAATTTCAAACGTGGACAGAATGATTTCCTCCTGCGCCTGTGAAATCAGGCGAATGCGTTCTTCCAGCGCTTCCCCATTATCAGAAAGAATGGAAGCCCGCTCACCTGAAACCTCATCACTGTAAAAAGAGGTTTCCTGGACCTCCTCTGCCGTACTGCTGCTGATCTGCGACTGTACCACAAATGGCAGAAATGCACCCAACAGAATATACAACGTAATATAAAGCACCGGACTGCGGAAAAATGCGGGAATTTTTTTTCTCGCAGCAGACTTTCCCGCTTTTTCTTTCCGTATGGCAATGGTAACCCGGACCTTTGCCACAAGATCCGCCAGCATCGCAATACCGTCCATGCTGCATAGAATATTGAAAAATAAATAGCTGTCCTCTCCCGCCTCAAACCCATAACAATCCGTAAATGCAGCAAAAAAGATGCATCTTACAGAAATCGTCAGCGTTTTCTCTTTTCCTTCCCATTTCCGTTTTACATAACCGTAAATTCCCAAACAGCATATCCCATAAATCAAGTATATCGTAAAAAGCACCACGGCAGCCGGATATTTCCATATCAGTGCAAAGGAAATAAGCACGACAAAGCTATATACCACTGCCATCACAATCAGGGAAATTCTGTTTTTGCATTCTGTCCTCATTTGTTCATACTTTCTTTAAAAAGGAAATTCCATGACTTAAATTTCCTTCAGCAATTCCATAAATTCTTCCCCGCTGATGGCAAAGAAATACATGGTATAACTGTTTTGCATTTATAACTTCTCTCAAGTGTCGTTCGTTTTTTATACGGAATATAGCACATTTGTCAGCACCTGCCAATAGTGATTGCTAATAATTCATACTAATTTTAGATTTTGGCTACTGTTGTAAAAAAATTCATTTCATTCACCAGGTTCCCAGTGCATTTATGGTTCTGTTGTTTTCCTGCCATGTAAAAAACAGCTGAATCATGGTGCTGAGAATATCTATGCAAACATGAACAACATTTGTAGCAGAATGTATACTAGCACTCTATAAACAAATATTCAAGCAACAATTTTTCATAATTGTTGTATTTTCAAATTTTTCGCTTGTTTTTTTGCAACACAGGTTTACACTGTGTCTCGAAAAGTCCAGGAAAGGGAATCCTAAAATGAAAGAGAAAACTGAAAAAACAAATATAAAAGAAAAAATATATTCGAGCCACAAACATATGATTGGGTGGCATCGGCAGCATGAACGTCTGAACCGGATAATCTGTTTTGTGCTGCAGAATTGCTTTCAGGTCAATACAGACATAGCCATCGTAGCCGCCGCAGGTGGCGATAATAAACACCTTTAGAATGTACGTTTTCATACGTACCTCGCAGCGAGTGCGAGGTACTGTCCTGAATCGTTACTCCTGCTCTTTATAGCGCTTCGGAAACAGGATATAGGATACGAAAAATTTTTTATATCTCCTGTAAAGTCCGGGATCAGCGACCCCTTTTGTCCTCGTAATCGAAGTAGCCAGCCGCACCGGTGAAATCTTCCTGTCGTAAACCAGATAGCGCTCCTTCCATACACTCGGATCAAACTTGCTTTTAAACCGGTAAAGGTTTTTGAAGTCATATCCGAAATCCATATTATTGTAAATGACATGCATCAGCTCTTCGATCCTGCCTGTATCCGGCTTTGTCACATCAATCCCGGCAAGCGGCGCTATATTCAGGCTGACTTCTTCCACTCCTTCCTCTTTCATTTTCCTGGCCGCTGAAATAATTGCATGCTCCATTTCCCCGGTCGGCCCGTCCAGCTTCCGATACATCACATCCACACAGTATCCTTTTCCACTTTTATATGGCAAAAATGATAAAACCGTCAAAAGATTTCCATCCGCATCTCTGGAAACAAAGTATCGTCTGCCATAAGGCATATCGAATTGCAAATCTCCGACGGAATAGGTAAGCTTCAGCTTTTTGTCAGCAAACCACTGTTCTTCCAGCTTCGCGATTTCTTCTTCTAGCGACCGGTCTCTGCCCGCCTGCGGGCAGTATTCTTCTGAAATCACTCCCGCCCGTTCAAGCTTTGCCACGTTTCTTCGCAGAGCACCTTTCTTCCCGCCAGACAGAGAATAACTCTCGAGCTCCAGTATCGCTTCCTCCCCATATTTCAGCACGGAAAAGCCTCTGGTTTCAAGTAATCTGGCCATTTCCTGGCTGACAGAATTAAAAACAGGCCTGTAGCCATTTTTTCTGCAAAATGCAATGTATTCCTCTGTCAGCTTCTGAATCTCCTCCGGCCTGCAAACCGGATCTCCCTGGCTCATGGCTCTTTTTCCCGTAAGCGTATAGGGAACCACGCCCGGTACACTCTTTCCAAAAAAATAGCTGTTATCCGGACGCAGCGACAGGCCATGCTGGGAATCCGTCCCGTATTTCTCTATAATCTGAGCAGCTGCTGCCTGTTCCAGATTTTCGCGTAAATCATTTTCTATCATACGTTTACTCCTCACTGATCACATCGGAAAAATAATCCAGAATAAGTTTCACAGTCTGCTCGTTCTGTTCTCTCCATGAAATGGAAGCTTCCCCATCACGTCCGGATGCGGAATGATACGCTGCAAAGCCCTGGTGATTCGCGCCTTCCAGCATGATATTTGCCGCTTTTGCAGGCAAATTGCCATTGTATTTTTCCATGAACGCATTATTCATGATACCGTCATGATCGGCGGTAATGCGAATGGCGCTGATATCCAGCCCGGAAAGATCCACAGAAGCATAGGTAGCCAAAAAGGCCACTCCAGCCAGCCCATCTGGCTGGGCGGCTGCGATCCGGCTGACCGGCATGCCTCCAAGCGAATGACCGATCAGAATCCATTTTTCAATCTGCGTGTTTGATTCCATAATCTCCAGGCCATGGCCAGTTCCAAACAGGCTCAGATAAAATAGCTGCCTGGGGATCACCACCGTATGTCCTTCCTCGTGCAGCAGCTTCGCAAGGTATGTATAGGCCTTTTCATCTGTTTTTGCACCGGAAAAAATAATGAAACCAGTTTTACTGCTGCCATAAAAATAATAATCCCTGCCAACCAGTTCCATTTCCCTGGCGATCTCCTGCGCTTCCGGAAACGCCCGATTGTGATAAAGCAAAAGACAAACGAATCCGATGGCAAGAATCCCAATTACACAGAAAAAAATCATCATCCGCTTTCTCCTTTTTCGATTGCCGATATTCCATCGCAGATTTTTCCTTGACAAGTACAGGCACCCCATTCTAAAATACGTTTACGGAATCCGCTTCGTTATAGATGATGCACACAGACGCGCGAGGAATGGCTGCTTACGCAGCCTCGCGTCTGGCGCAAAGTAAAACGACTTACGTCGTTTACTATAAATTAACACAGGTAGAATACTTATATCAACCAACAGATTTTTTTAATCTGTTGGATATAAAGAAAAGCGGCTTATATCGTTTACGATCTGTAAACAATTCCGATGATGGTTTTTAACGGAAGTTCCGCACAGGAAGGAAGGGAAGACGGATGGTTCTGAAAAAACATATAGCAGAAATGCGAAGCTGGGTATATCACAACATCGTTGCCTTTCTTCTTGTACTCATCTTCTTTTTCCTCTATATCCTGTTTCCGGGTACAGAAGATACGTTTGTCTCTTTCGGTGCTACCTGCATGAAATACATAGACGGTGAATATTACCGTTGGATCACCTGCCTGTTCCTGCACTACAATCTCCGACACCTGCTGGCGAATTCCATTGGTATCCTCGCTGTTGGTTCTGTACTTGGTCCGTTTTTAAAGAAACGGCAAACTTTATTTATTTTCTTATCCGGAGGCGTTCTTGCCGAGTTGGCTTTTTCGATTGTCGTTTCAGATTCGATTTATGATATCGGAGCATCAAGTGGCATTTTTGCGCTTATCGCATGCCTGATCGTATGTATTCTCAGATTCCCGAAGCAATTTCATTTTATATGGTACAGGCCGGATGTGATTATAACAATTGTATATTTTATATTCGCAAATACAAGTGTCAGTGCCTTCCTGGTGCACTCATTTGGTTTTGCTGCAGGCATTCTTATCAGCTTTATTCTTGTAATGACCGATCGGATAGAAACGGTTGACGCATCCGGCTAAATGATCCTGTACTTTGTTTTTTCATATTCTTCGCAAAAACGCCCAGATTCCCATCATGACCTCACCCGGGATAAATTTTGCCGCAATCCGGTGAACCGCACAAACCAGTCCGGGCGTAGACACAGGCAGCCCCAGCTCCGCATCCATCAGAGCATGGCGCACGACATTCTTCTTGCGGGACGCAAGCGGGAAATGTCGGATATACGTGCTTTTTTCCGTATTCTGGGCTGTACCGATAAATTCTGTATCCTTCACCCAGTAAGGGCAGACTGCCGTCACATGAATGCCCTCCCCAAGCAATTCCACGCGGAGGGCGCGGCTGTAGCGGTACAGGAACGCTTTGGACGCGGAATAAATGTTCAGGTATGGGAATGGCTGAAATCCCGCGGTCGAACAGAGCTCCAGCACATTTGCTCCCCTGCTCATACAGGGTAGCACCAGCTGTGTCATATCCACCGCCGCACGGCAATTCAGGTCAATCATATCGTCGCAATCTTCTATGGAAATATCCTTCCATGAGCCGATTTTCCCAAAGCCCGCAGCATTGATGAGGTACCGCACATCCGGCTGTTCTGTTTCCAACAGGGCGCGGATTGTCTGAAACGATTGCTTCTGCGTCAGATCAAGCGGAATCACCCGCAAAGCCGTACGGATCTGGCTGCGCAGTTCAGCCAGCCGTTCTTCTCTGCGGGCGACGACCCACATTTCATCCAGAATATCATTCGAATTTACAATCGGATTTTCATTCCGGTTTTTCGTTCCTGCGCGTTTCTCTCGACGCATCTCCATTTTTTTATCCAGCTGCCTGACAAATTCTCTCCCCAGACCGCTCGACGCCCCAGTAATAATCGCAATTTTCTTTTTCACCGTTTACGAAGCCTTTCTGTCCGGTTCTTCCGGACCGTGGTTCATGATCAGCATCTGCAGTCGGTTCTCCACATTCGCATAGCTGGTGTCGGGATCGAGGTCAAGAGGCAGGATTGAGATGTCCGGGTATTCCTCCTTCAATCGCTTGATGACTCCACGTCCGCAGACGTGGTTCGGCAGACAGCCGAACGGCTGCAGGATAATAAACGACTTTACCCCCTCTTTCGCGTTGTGTGCGATCTCTGCTGCCATCAGCCAGCCTTCCCCGCAGCTTAAGGTCTCGGGAATAATGTCGCTGACTTCCCGGTACAGTTCTTTCGGCTTTTTTTCACATTCATAAAGATCATGGCGGACGGCAACCTTCTCCAGCTGCTTCTGGACATAGTCGAACAGCCCCTCCACCAGCTGTGGATAGGGCGGAATGCTGGCATGGTAGTCTTTGATCTCGCACTCGGTAGCACGGAAATCCTTCCGCAGCTGATCCGTGATCCTGGGGAAAGCCGTCTCCATGCCGTTGGCTTCCAGATAGCGTTCAATATTAAAATTGGAACCAGGATGATAGGTCACCAGCAATTCTCCGGTGACAAACACCTTCGGCTTTAAATGGCTCCGGTCATAGGGGATCTGCCCCATCCGGTCAATACAGGTCTCAAAAACCTTTCTGGCGTTCTTCACGCCTTTGCGGATTCCTTCCGCCAGCTGATTCACGCAGTCATTGTAAACCTTGTCCGTCTCGCCCAAATGCAGCTCGTAAGGACGGATTTTCCGACAGATATCCGTGAGGATATCCAGCATCATAAAGGTCCATACCGCCTCCCAGATGGCGGAGATTCCGAGAATCATCACACCCGGGTGCATATCCTTCGTGTCATTTGCATCGGTTGTCACGATAGGAACATCGGTAAAACCGGCCCGATCCAGCCCTTTCCGCAGCAGTCCCGCATAATGCGACATCCGGCAGTCACACTGGAATTTCACCATAGCCACAGCTACCTCATCCTGCCGGTAGTTTCCCCTCTGCAATTCACTGATCAGCTCCCCGATTACCATCTGACACGGGAAACAGATATCATTATGGACATACTTCTTCCCCAGAGCAATCTGCTCCGGCCCACCGATGGGCAGTGTTTTCACGGTGTAATTTTCCTTCTCCATAATGGCGGATAACAGAACGGATACCTCTTTCGAGATATTCGGCACCAGAATCGTGCGCCGTTTCCGGTCATCTTTACGGAATTTCGCAGGACTCGGCTCTGATAGTTTTCCCTCAAATTGTTCCATGCATTCCCGGACGCACTCATTCCTGCGCTTAATCGCAATCGTCTCCAGGAACGACTGAATGCGAATGCCAAGTGATCCGGTGGCGTCGCTCTCGTCCACCTTGAGAATCAATGGAGATTTGTTGCCGCATTCCGCCAGAATCCGGGTAATCTCATCGGACAGGATCGCGTCATGTCCGCAGCCAAAGCTGACGATCTGCACATACTCCAGTGCCGGATCTTTTGCCGCAATCATCGCGCCCTCCAGCATCCGCGTGTGAAAGTCGTTTGTAATCTCGATTCTGGTATTTTTCAAATCCTGTTCACGCAGCCCCGGCAAACTGTCCACCGTCAGCACGGGAACGCCGCGCTCGGTGAATCTTCGGGACAGATCGTGGCAGATAAAAGGATCGGTGTGATACGGCCGTCCGGCCAGTACTACCGCATACGTGCCGGATTCATGCACCCGGCGGATAATCTCACCGCCGCGGCGCACCAGCGTTTCCCGAAAAGACAACAGCGCCCGCTCCCCATCCGCAAAGGCAGATGCTGCCTCTGCTTTCGTCACACCCAGCGTCTCCACTGCATAACTGCAGACCTGTTTTTCCCGGTCTTTTTTCTCAAACCAGTGGAATACCGGCGTGTCAAAGATAATCTTCCCGTTTTTCTCCGGATTCTGGGAATTGCGCACAACCATCGGGTATCCCTGTAAAACAGAGCAGACATAAGGGCTGAGCTTATCCACACCTTCCGGAGGCATGTGCATCACATAAGGGAAAAAGATGCGGTCTACGCCCATCCCGGCCAGATCCATGATATGGCCATGCACCAGCTTTGCGGGAAAGCAGACCGTATCCGACGCTACGTATTGCAGCCCCTGCTCATAAAATTTCCGCGAGCTTTTGCGGGAAAATTTCGTCTGATAACCCAGCGCCCGGAAAAAAGTACTCCAGAACGGCATACTGTCCCAGAATTCCAGCACTCTGGGCAAACCGATTACTTCTCCTTTATCCCGGGCAGCCTGATGATAAGGGTAGTCTGCAAAAAGCAAGGCTTCGCGCTCTGCAAATAAATCCGCAGGTCTCTCTGTTTGTTTTTCTGTTTGTTTTTCTGTTTGTTTTTCTGTCGGTTTTCCTGTTAATTTTTCTGCCGCTGTCCTGTGTTCTTTCGCGGATTTTATATAGTCTGCCTCAACCACGGCTCCTTTCTCACACCGATTGCCGGACACCCAGGCCTTCCCGGTGGAAAAAGTGACGATCGTGCGGCTGCACCGGTTTCCACAGCCGGTACACTGCACGCCGCTCTGTGTCTTATAGGAGAATTTTTCCAGGGCGTCAAAACCAATAAAAGAAGATTTTTTTCCGTCCGGATAACCCGCTTCTGTTATCTGGCGTTTCACCTCCAGAGCCGCTCCGATCGCTCCCATCTCACCCGGATAGGGAGCCAGCTTTACTTCAATCCCAAGGTATTCCTCCAGGGCACGCAACACTGCCTGATTGCGGAACGTACCGCCCTGCACAACCACATGCTTTCCCAACTGGCTCGTGTCAGAAATACGAATGACCTTTGTAAACACATTTTCGATGATAGAGCGGCACAATCCGGCCATGATATCATCCGGGCCTTTTCCGTTTCGCTGCTCTGTAATAATCGTACTGTTCATGAACACTGTACAGCGGCTGCCAAGCTTTGCCGGAGATTCGGAGCGAAAGGCAGCCTCCGCAATCCCATCCACCGGTATCTGCAGGCCGGAAGCAAAATTTTCCAGAAAGGAGCCGCACCCGGACGAACA
Organism: Lachnospiraceae bacterium; assembly: GCA_021200475.1. Taxonomy (GTDB): domain Bacteria; phylum Bacillota; class Clostridia; order Lachnospirales; family Lachnospiraceae; genus Choladousia. Next base: position 3,799 of record JAJQGP010000034.1, on the reverse strand, counting down.
GGCCTCATTCAGCATGATGTTGGTGATAATGCCATCCTCCAGCCAGATCGCCTTCATGTCCTGCCCGCCGATATCCAGCAAAAATGTGGTATCCGGATCGTAATGAGTACAGCCCATGGCATGCGCCACCGTCTCGACCGTATGATAGTCCGCGCCAAATACCCGCGCCAGCAGGTTTTCCCCATAGCCTGTCGTGCCAAGCCCCAGAATATGCAGCCTGACGCCCTGCGCATCATATTTTCGATTCATTTTAAGCAGGCCGTCCCGCACAACAAGCAGGGCTTCTCCTTTATTGGGCGCATAAAAGCGGTCAACCACCCGTCCTTCCTCATCCAGCAGAACAAACTTTGACGTGGTACTGCCGGAGTCAATCCCCAGCCAGACCCGCAGCTCGCCATCTGCCGGTTTCGGGGTACATAACGATTGCAGTTCCCTGGCATGTCTCTCCTGAAAACGCTTTTTTTCTTCTGGTGAACAAAAGAAAGGCTTCGTCTTTTCCTCCACCTCCTGAGAAGAATTTTCCGGGGCGGCAAGTCTCCCTGCCAGTTCACGCAAAGTGACTGTATCCGCTTCTTCCTCTTTCTCCGGAAAGATCTGGTCTATGGCGATAGCCGTACCATAAGCTACAATCGTTTCCGGATGTTCCGGACGCACAATATCCTCCTCTTTCAAACTTAATCTCTTTGCAAAGGTCCCGATCAATGTCGGATTGAAGGTCAGCGGTCCTCCCTCGAAAATAATAGGCGGCGCCAGCTCCAGCCCTTGCGTCAGACCGCCAATCGTCTGTTTTGCGATGGCATGAAACGTGGACAGTGCAATATCCTCCTTCTTTGCCCCGGAAAGCAGCAGAGGCTGGATATCCGTCTTTGCGAACACGCCACAGCGGCCGGAAATGTCATAGACCGTCTGGCCCTGCGACGCCAGTGCTTCAAACTGCTCCGTCTCCACATTCAGAAGCGCCGCCACCTCATCAATAAAAGCTCCGGTGCCGCCGGCGCAGCTTCCATTCATCCGCATATCAGAGGTCTGCAGCTGCTTTTTTTGCTTATCATAGTAAAAAAACACGACTTTCGCGTCCTGACCGCCAAGTTCAACAGCCGTCTTCACCTGAGGATATAACGCCCGGACTGCCGCCGAGTTGGCTACTACTTCCTGTATGTAATGGACACCCAGCTTTTCGGCAATCGTCCGGCCTCCGGAGCCGCAGACCGCCGCCCGGAACTGCTGATCCGGGTATTGCGCTTCCGCCTCCGCGAGCAGATCAGCAACCGTCTCTTTCTGTCTCGCATTATGCCGTACGTATCGCGCATAAAGCATATCCTGCGTTCGGGCATCCGTAATCACCACTTTTACAGTGGTAGAACCCACGTCGATTCCAATCCGAAGTTCTCTGTTTGTACATTCCACTTAATGACTTCCTCTCTTCTTTTGTTATAGACGTGTTATAACGTATACTTTCCTTTGTGTCAAGTCCGAACCAGACACTCTCTTTTCCGAAACAAAAAAGGCAGGGCGCAAATTTCTTCGCACTCTGCCCCTTCATTCCTTTATTTCATCAAAACGTAACTGTTCAGTCCCTTCACAGTTATGAAGGAAAAATATTAGTAACTATTCAGAACAGCAGGCCACAGGTCTACGCTTCGGTCTGAACTGTTACAAATATTACAGCGGCAGGTCCTTTTTCTGGAACCGAATCATACCAATCACATAGCAGGCCACCGCGATCACTGCCAGAACAATCAGCTTCGGTACAAACGCATAGTCTACACTCCCGGAACCAACCGTTTCCAACGCTTCGATATCATACAGGCCAACCAGTGTGAGACGGTTGAAATTATCCAGCATCTCTACGCCGATACCCATGCTGACCATCGTCTCTGAACCAAACATGCCAAGCAGAGAACAGAGGAAGAACCATACATTCAGGCCGCCGCCCAGCCCCAGCGCATATTTGCTCAGGTTAAACAGGCAGCTTGCCAGATAGCAAATGCCAGCCATTGCCTCTGTCAGTACGTACAGTCCTCCATAGAGCGCTGCATATTTCGCAACATCCACTTCCCCGGCGAATGTCTGGGTAGCAGCCAGCCTTACAAGAAAACCACATCCGACCATAATAAACGGGATCACTATCATATAAATGGCCTGCGTAATGACCACCGCGCTGCGCTTCGTCGGCGTGGATAAAATATAAGCCATAGACCCTTTATCCACCTGATCGACCACCAGTGCGTTCCCCGCAAATACAAGAAACAGAATGATCGGCAGCAGGCTCATGATCGTGAAATACATCTGGTTGAGCATGACAGAAGGATCCATATCGGTCATTGCCTCCAGCATATCCGATGTGATACCCATCATCTCCAGCATCATCGTCATCATGGATTCAATATCCAGATCGTCTCCGGAGAAACAACCCTGCACGGAGCCAAGAGCATAGACATACTCAAACTCAGAAATATAGGCATCCAGACCAGCATCGGTTCCCGCGAGTATTTCCGCGGATGCCTCAAAATTTTCACTGGAAAGATCCAGGTCATCCGACTGTGCAGAAGCCATCTCAAACGCAGTATCATAGATGGTACGGTCTTCCGCCTCGGCAAAATCCGCATAGCTCAGTTCGGTATCCATCATCTCATTATAGGAAACCAGCACATACAGATGACTGTAGAAGTCTGTCTGTGCTTCTGTATAATCCTCACTCTCCTCCAGGGAACCAATCAGATTACCTGCATAAGTCGTGACTACGGTCATCAGGCACAAAACAAGCGTGCAGGCGATGGCAAGAACTCGATTCGATTTCAGGCTCTGCTTCATCAGCGGCCAGGAAAATATTTTTGTAACTTTCATTGTCTGATCTCCTTCCGATAAATATTCATAAAGTACTCCTCCAGATCTTCATGTGTCTCATCAACGGAAACCACCGGCAGCCCATTCGTCGCTTTCATCACGCGGTCGGTCTCGGCAGCAGGAACGGCAAATGATGCCACTTTCTTTACCTGTTCATCCAGGCCCGCCTCCGGGACTCTGTTCACATATTCCTGTGCAGCTGCTTCCGTGGCAAACGTGATCCGGAACATCCTCGGCGTGTCATGACGCAGATTATAGAGGCTCAGCACATCCTTAATTTTCCCGTTCCCGATGATGGCAACCCGGTCGCAGACATCCTCGATTTCCTCAAAAATATGGCTGGACATAAAGATGGTTCTGCCCTTTTTCTTTTCCTCGCGGACCAGCTCCAGGAAGGTCTCCCGCATCAGCGGATCCAGGCCGGTGGTCGGCTCATCCATAATGAGAATTCTCTTATCTCCCATCAGTGCCGCTACAATCGCTGTTTTCTGCTTCATTCCTTTGCTCATGCGCTTCAGGCTGGCAGACGGGTCCAGACCCAGAAGGTCGATCAGGTGATTCATATAAGTAAAATCCTTCACACCCAGGAACTGCGCCTGCACTTTAAAAAAGTCCGTGCCGGTGGGCAGATCCGGAAAAGCGATTTCCCCGGGAATATAGCTGACATCCTTCATTACCTCCGGCGCCTGCTTCCATGGATTCAGCCCATTCACCAGCACCTCACCGGAATCCGGCTTCAAAAAACCCATCATATGGCGAATGGTCGTCGTTTTTCCGGAGCCATTCGTTCCCAGATAGCCGAATACCTCGCCTTCCTGAATGTCAAGTGAAATGTCAAATACACCGCGATTATCTCCATAGTCCTTCGTCAGATTTCTCACAGATATCAGACCTGCACTCATGCACTCACCCCCTTAAAATGATGGCCGGTATCGTAGAAGCCCATGAAATA
>JAJQGP010000033.1 GCA_021200475.1 Lachnospiraceae bacterium | reverse complement strand
ATTTACAACAAAAAAGAGAGGTACAAACCTCTCCAAAGTGTTTAACTGCCGGTCATATATTGTTTATCATTTTTCACATTGGTTTAATTGACATCCAGTATACAGAATTTTATAATCCTGAACCGTAGTCTTTCTATTTATGTTTTTCATTACGATCAGGCTAACATTATGGCACCGCTATCCCTGCCCCTATCAAAAGTCAGGGGCAGACACCAAACCATCAAAAGGAGGCTTTTACAATGAAGAAGCAAAATTTAAATTCCATCAATCCTGATTCTGGGCAGGAAAAACCAAATCCGGATGTCAGACATCATGTGGATGAATATGGTTTCTGGAAGCCGGATCCTGATGAACTCCCATTCGGCCTGCCAAAAACTAAGACTCTTCCGGATGGGGATCCGGCACCGGATAATGACCCGGGGTTTGACCCAGGGGCCTATGACTGCGAGAACTGTGCTGAACTTCTCGATTGTTACAAACTGGTCGATTCCCTTGTCCATGAGATCCTTTACCTGGAAGAAGACGTCGTAAACTGGCGTCATGCCCTTGTCCGCTATCTGAAGCATCCCACCGCAGAATATCTCCAGGACGAAATCTTCGACGGTCTTGCGCAAAGGTATTATGACAACGAAGCCTATCAGCGTTACCTGAATCTTTTTTCGTACAAAAAAGATCCGATGGAATCCAAAAAGCATTCAAAAAAGCTCCACAGGCTTGCCAAAGGCACGGACAAAGATTCCATAAACCTGTGACCAGACATGTGCTGATCATTCCTTTATAATAGGAGGTAATTTCATATGGCCAGACACATCAGTGCCAACCGTCTCTACCAGCTCCCGCCCGATGTAAAAGTGGTTTCAAGTGTGGATCGCCCCGGCCTGGGCCGGATTGACCTTACTGTTGAGTTTCCCCCACAGGGACGGGTATGCCCGAAATGCGGCTCTACCCACTGCTGGATCAAGGAATCCGGCAAAATCCGGACAGTCCGGCATCTCCCTGCAGCAAACCGTTCCGTATTCATCAGCTATAAGCGCCGCCGCTATTTCTGCAACGACTGCCACAGCACTTACTACGAGTCCGTCGACTGGATCCATGACCAGCTCCAGATGACAAACGCCCTCCTGGTGGACATCTGCCTGCAGCTGACAGATTTGGTCTCCATCCGCGATATCGCAAAAAGGGAGCTTGTCACACCTGCTGTAGTCGGCGATGTTTTCAGCCTGATCACAATCGACCGCCCTGGCGAGCTTCCCCATGTCCTCTGCGTAGATGAATTCAAGGGGGCGCTCGGTTGGTAGACGTGCCCCTTACGAGACACGCCCCCTTTAGATCCCGGCGTGCGGCTTTCCCGCACCGGGCTCCCTACAGAACGAATCATGCACCAACGTCAACCGTATATACTGACATATAACTTTGGCGGAGCAAGCGGATACACTTTCAGCATATCCTTAAACTTCGTCCACGTGTAGCTTATCTTCTGACTCCTCCGATTTAACCAGTAGAACAGTAACTTTTCCACTCTGTTTCGGAATCTTTCGATAGCGTCGAAATTGTCAGTTATACCGTAGTAATGATAGTAACCAACAAGTACCTGATTGAGTTTCTTCACAATCAGTTTCAGAGGCCACGATCTGATGGAACTAATCAGTCGGTTCATCTCTTTACATTTCTTTGCAAATTTCTTCTTGCTGGTTTTCCTCTTTACTCTGAACCATCCATTCTTTCCGTGTGAGCAGTAGTGAGTAAATCCCAGAAACGTAAATGTCTCCGGTTTTCTCTCTTTTCTCCGCTTTCTGTCTATTTCAGCAAACCTGCCGAATTCAATCAGTCTGCTTTTACTCTCTTCCAGTTGTAGGCCAAAGTAATTCATCCTATGTTTCAATCTCTCATAGAATTGTTCTGCTTCTCTTTTGTATTGAAAGCAGCAGACAAAATCATCGGCGTAGACAACCACTCCGCTAAAGCCTTTTAGGCTAGGCTGCACTACTTCGTGGAACCACCACAGCAGAACATAGTGCATATAAACATTTGCTATGATTGGTGAACACACCGAGCCTTGACCACTACCGGCTTCCGTTTCTTCATATTGAAAGTCTTTCATGACTCCCGCTTTCAGCATACGTCTGATTAGCCGTGTGATATTTGGGTCTTTGATTTTTGATTCTATGAATTTGATTGCCCATTCATGGTCTATATGGTCAAAGAAACCTTTAATATCTGCATCAAGCACGTAATTCGTTTTCTCTTTTTCCAGCATATGACTGAGTTTTCTAAGTGCCTGGTGACAACTTCGGTTAGGGCGAAATCCCGTCATCTCATCGTAGAAATGTGGTTCAAACACCGCTTCCAAAATTTCTTTTATGGCTTCTTGCACCAGCTTATCCTCATAACAATAAATGCTTAATGGTCTGGTTTTCCCGTTATCCTTGGGTATTTCTACCCGTCTGGCCGGCTGGGGTTTATATGACCTATCCTTGAGCCTGCTGACAAGATTTGTGAGATTATCCTCGAGTTTCTCGCCGTATTCTTCCTTGGTAATGCCGTCGATTCCTACGGCTTTGTCACTGTCCATTTTCGCATGACACTGTTTGAGCATTTCAACATCTATAAGATGACCTATTGATGTGAAAACCATGTCTGGATTTTCCGTTGACATTTGTGCTATTCTCGCAAGTTGCGTTCTCATTAGTACTCCTATCTCTGCGTATAGCTAATGTTTCCCTCTTGATATAGTTCCGCATGGCAAGGAACTGTGAGGAACAGTTCCTCTCTCGGCTTCCCTCCTGCGCTATTAAACGCTATCATCAGTACTATCCGGCCATCCGACTGCCTGTGCCCCGTTTAACCTTCTTCCTTTTCGGTTGTGCAGTTATACCTTGCATTCCTTACAAGGAGGACACAGGCTCTCCCCAGTTGACGTGAAGCCATTGTGTTACATGACCGACTAAGAACACCGCAGAGATGTGTGAAATCTCGCCATAACGATAAGCCCACATATTGACTTCCGCTTTCACGGCAGCGTCGTCTCTCTGATTCGCCGCAATTTCGGTGCCAAATCGTCCTATAGCCCTATAACCTATTCACCTGCACTCAGCCCACTTCATTACTTCCATGAACCGCAGGTTATTATCGGTGGCGTGGCTAGCGCCTTACCGAATGGGGTTTCCACCCATTAAGCATCACGCCCTTGTCTGGGCGTACCGTGAAATGGCGGTGATCCTCCGTGATTTCGCGGTACTTAGGTACCCGATTTCCACCGCCTTTTCACGGAGCGGTTCCATCTCTCACGACGC
>JAJQGP010000173.1 GCA_021200475.1 Lachnospiraceae bacterium | reverse complement strand
CTGAATGGTCTCCGTTATCAGCTCATCCAGTGTCCACCCAATCATATCCGCGCCCCGCTTAATGACCTCCCGGGAACAGCCTGCGGCAAAGCCCCTGCTTTTATACTTTTTCTTCACAGATTTCAGTTCCAGATCCTGCACGCTTTTGGACGGGCGCATCAGAACCACCGCGCCAATCAGACCGCTGAGCTCATCCACCGCGTACAGAACCTTCTCCATCTCATGCTCCGGCTGAACATCCACTGTAATCCCGTATCCGTGACTGGCAGTAGCATGGATAATTTTTTCATCCACGCCTCTCTCCTGCATGATCTCCTGACTTTTTATACAATGCTCCTCCGGATACTGCTCAAAATCCAGATCGTGAAGGAGCCCCACGATTTCCCAGAATTCCTTCTCCTCCCCGTAACCCAGCTTTTCCGCGAAATATCCCATCAGCTGCTCTACCGTCCGGGCATGCTCCAGATGGAACTCCTCTTTATTATACTCTGTCAGTAAATCCCACGCTTCCTGTCTCGTCATAGCCTATGCCTTCTCCTTTTTTCATTCATCCGCTTCAAAAACTCTGTTTATAACGTTATTTGCCCGCCTGCACAAAAGAAACGCCAGCTTCTCTTTCCTGCACATAAGCTCCCATAATATCTGCCGCTATCCGTATCAGCTCCGGACAGGGCCTTTTTTTATAATACTCTTCTGTGCGCGCTTCAGCCACAGGCGTGCCCTCCGGCTTTTTCAGCCCCAGAAGCTCCCTGCAGACAATGCTGCCTCTTCCGTTCTGTTCCTTATAACGCCGGGCAAGCTCCTGGATCTCCGCGTAAAACGCGGACTTTCCCGCGGGATCCGTGTTTCCATACAAAGCTCCTGCCACAAAAACCATGCCGGAAAAAGCTCCGCAGACCTCCCGCATCCGCCCAAAACCGCCGCCGAAACCGGCGGATGTCTTCAGCACCAGCTCCGGGTCCATGCCCATCTCCTCCGCAAAAGCTGCCGCCACGCTTTGAGAACAATTATATCCCTTTCTGAAATATCCCTCCGCAATCTCTCCGAAATTTTTCATTTCTGGCAGAATTTCTCCTCTTCTTCTGTTATTTGCTGTTTCAAATCTTACTTTTTTCTTTAGTAGGCATGGGGATTGCTCCCCATGCCCCTACACGGAACCGCACGTGCGCTATTAACGCATACGGCTCTTCACTACACATTTAACACATATCCCTAAGATACAGATTCACTTTGATTTTCGGGCGTATGAGTGGATACGTGCGCAACAGCCCATTAGCAAAGGTATCCCATGTGTAACTTCTGCGTTGACTCCTCCTGTTTAACCATTTGAAAAGGAAGTCCTGTGTGCTATCGTAGAATCGCACCACTCTCTTTATATTATCTGTCACACAATAGTATTGGTAGTAACCCCTAAGTCGGTCATTGATTCGCTTTATCAGCTGATCCAGCCTCATATTACGGTTATCTTTAATCCATTTGTTCATGGCCTTAAGTTTCGTACGCATCCGCTTAGCACTTGACATTACCTTACATCGGAAGAACTTCTTCTGACGATCCGTACTGCAATAGAACGTGAAGCCTAGGAAGTCGAATGTCTCCGGCTTGCCCTGTCCCCGGCTCTTGCGGTCGGTAACGGCAAATCTCCCAAATTCCAATATTCGGGTCTTATCCTCTGCCAGTTCTAGCCCGTACTTTCGCATATGCACCTCCAATGCCCTGCGAAATTCTTCGGCTTCTGCTTTGTACTGGAAGCAGCATACAAAGTCATCCGCATATCGGATTAAATGACACCTGCCACGACACCACCTCTGCACTACCACGTCAAACCAGTTGTCCAACACATAATGTAAATATACATTTGCCAGTATTGGACTCGCTCCGTTGCCCTGCGGAGTGCCGGTTTCGCTGTCAAGATACTTTCCATTTTCCATGATTCCTGCTTTCAGAAATTTCCTGATTAAATCAATAAACTTCCTGTCTGCTATATCATGCTCCAGCATCTTTATTAGCCACTCATGGTCAACATTGTCAAAGAATCCCCGGATATCTGCTTCCACCACATAGCTGGTCAGGTCGCTCTGTATTGCCCGGATTAGCTTCCTAATCGCCTGATGGCAGTTTCTCCGCGGACGGAACCCATAGCTCATATCATAGAACTGCGGCTCATAGATTGGCATCAGGATTCTCGCTATCGCATTCTCCACCAGCTTATCTTCGTAGCAGGATATGCCCAGTGGCCGCATGGCGGCTTTCCCCTCTTTCGGAATATATACTCGTCTTGATGGGTTCGGCCGGTATCTGCCACTCTTCATTCTTGCAACCAGATTCATCAGGTTTACTTCCAGATTCTTCCCGTACTCATCCTTTGTCACTTTATCAACCCCTGCCGCCTTATTCTTATCCATCGAATAATGGATTTCTTCCAGCAGGTCTACATTGATGTATGACGCCAGATTCTGCACTCTTCCGTCTGTGATATCAGCTTTCGCGATATTGTATTGTATTTCAGACAATCTTTTATCCATGTTATCAGCTCTCCTGTCTGCATGAATTCTTTCATGCCTGAACCTGTGTAATGTACACCCCTTCCCTCCACCATGTTTCCATGGCTTCTACAGTACTATGAGTGTATCGGACTTCCTGCCATCCATTTGAGTTCCTATCGCATTTCTTTGGTTTGGTTCTCATACCCCCCTATCAGGGAGATGACAGGACCTCAGCTGTTCTGTGCAACACATCTACCATCAACCTCGCCGAGTTCTCAGACTGGGGGCCGCCCCTGCACCCTCGCCCTAACGGTTGCCGGGATATTGCCTGCTGCGTAATAGACCGCATCGACCACTTCCGACTGTTGTTTTCCCAGCTCAATCACTTCACGCTTTCGCATTTCGGCTCTGTTGCTCTCTGTCCTACGCTTAAATCTGGCGTTACCGCTTCGATTCCAAGGACTCGATACGGGCGGTTGGCTAAACCTTACCCGACAAGCTTCACTTGCTATGTGTTGCCAGCTTACTAAAGCCAGCTTATTTATATATATTAAGCTTGCTAGAGGAAATCGACTTCGTCGATTTCACAGCTCGCACCTATCACACAACTATGCTTTTTCGCATTTACACCTTTCGCGTCCTTATCATAATTAATTCCAACAAGAAGCAAATTCCCAAAATAATCCTTTAACACGCCGTCATATCGATTATCATGAATTTGTTTAATTGCCGTATCGGCATCCTTATTAAATTTCAACTCTACTATCATCGCCGGCTTATCTGTATCTCTTCGAGGTATAAATGCATAATCCGCAA
>JAJQGP010000042.1 GCA_021200475.1 Lachnospiraceae bacterium | reverse complement strand
GGAACACGAAAACCGTGCTCCCGGGTGTTCGACCAGCGATAATTTTGGTGGAGCAGACGGGAATCGAACCCGTGTCCGAAAGCCAATCCACTGTCCTTCTACTATCATAGTCAGTTATTTGACATTCCCTCCGGCAGGCGGCAGCTGACAGTCTCCTGCTTTTAGTAGCTTCATAATACGCCCATATGCGCAAAGCTTAACATATGTCGTTTCCCGCATCGTCGATGCCTGGGTCACAAAGTGCGGGTGCTCTGTGTCAGACAGCTGCATTAAGCAGCGAGTGCTAAATTATCTTCAGCGTTTAATTTTAATTTGTGATTTGACGCATCACCTGCGGATAGCTTCTCCAGATTCACAGCCCCCGTCGAAACCTTTACTACCCCGGGAACCCGTGTTTTCAGAAAATGAAAATACGGATCACTGTTTTCTCTGGTACTATAGCCTTTTTCCACGGCTTTGTCAAGTCCCTTATCCGTTTATCGATACTGATTTTTTACTGCTCCAAGCGGAATAATAGGTAGTTCCCGCACTATCCTGATCATACGTGCGGATTCTTACATAGTACGTATTTCCGCCCGTCAGACCGGTAAGTACTGCGCTCACCTGCGTGCGCGACGTTACCCACACCGTATTGCTGGTCGTAAAAGAAGAACTGGTCGAATACTGAATCTGATATCCGGTTCCCTTCGAGACCTTTCCCCAGGTTACCGCAGCGGTGCCGGAAGTGCTGTTTGTAACGGAGGAAATTGTCGGTTTTTGCAGGCGAACCGTTTTCATAGCCGTACCGGACCCGGTCGATGTCCCGCTGTATGCGACAACCTTGTACACATAGGTCGTCCCGTACTTGCTTTTCACGCCGGTATCGACATACTTCAGCGTAGAACCGCTCGTGATTGTCGCAACCACCTTGTAGCTGCCGCTGCTCGTCCTGCGTTTCACATAATAACCATCCGCACCAGTGACTTTCTTCCACTGCACCTTGATTCCTTTGGCCGTATTCGTCAGACTGGAAACCTCGCACGTCGCCAGCTTTACTTTTATTTTCACTGTTTTGCTCGCGGACGCGATCTTACTGTTTCCCGCTGCCGTGACTGTGATGGTCACAGTGCCCGCTTTCTTTCCAGTCACTACGCCCTTACTGCTGACCTTGGCAATCGACTTGTCGCTGGAGCTGTAGGTAATCGTTCCCGTCCCGCTTGCCGTAATCGTTGCTTTCGAGCCGGCCGTAATGGTAGAGGCCGATGTGCTCACAGTAATTGTCTGGCTGACCTTATTGATCGTAAAATTCACCGTCGCCGTACTGCCGCTGTAGTCCCCCTTTCCCTTGAGGGTGACCGTTGCCGTCCCCGGCTTTTTGTTATTGCTGTATCCGGATATCTTATAATCCGTACCGGCAGTCAGAATCGTGCTGCCATCCCGTACGGTAACCGTCGGCTTTTTCGCGGTTCCGTCGTACGTATAGCTGCTCCTGGAAAGTGTGATGGTACACGCTCCCAGGTTATAAGAAACAGTTGCTGCTGTCAGGGGATCATTGTAAGATTCTATGCTGATCGCTGCCCAGGAAGTCTTTGTCCCTTTATAATACACCGTTGTCAGGCTGGTACATTTATAAAAAGCCCACGCATCGACCGATGTCACACTTGCAGGAATTGTCACACTGGTCAGGCTGGTGCAGTGTTCAAACAGATATTCCTCCAGCGCGGTCACTCCGCTGCCGACCACGGCAGTGCCGAGACTCGTACAGCCATAAAACGCACAGATGCCAAGGGCAGTCACACTGTCCGGAATCGTGACGCTGGTCAGCCCGGTACAGCTGTCAAACGCATATTCTCCGATCGTCTTCACGGTATCCGGGATGGTGATGGAAGTAAACGATGCATTACAAAACGCCCCGTCCGCGATTGTCGTTACCCCGGATGGGATTGTATAAGAGGTGCCGCTCTTCGCAGCCGGATACAGAATCAGCTCCGTCTGCGCCTTATTAAACAAAACTCCATCCGTGGAAGAATAAGTCTGATTATCCCCTGCTACCGTAATGGCAGTCAGCGCAGGCAAATCCGACAGCGCCCACGCACTGATCGCTGTCACACTGGCCGGAATCGTAAGTGAGGTAAGACTGTTGCAGCCGGAAAAGGCACTCGTAGAGATGGACGTCACCTTTCCCGGAATCGTAATAGAAGTCAGGCTGCTGCAGCCGGCAAACATGCACATGGTGATCGCAGTCAGATTGGCCGACAGGGTAACGGATTTCAGGCTGCTGCAATATAAAAATGCATAGGAGCTGATCGTCGTGACGCTGTCCGGAATCGTGACCGCAGTCAGCGCAGTACACTCATAAAACGCCCGTGCCCCAATCGAAGTCACCGTATTTGGTATCGAAATCGAAGTAAGCGCGGTGCAATGCATAAAAGCATATGCGCCAATCGAAGTCACCCCGCTTTCAATCACCACGGAAGTGATGGTATCATTATATCGGAACCAGGGCGGATTTGTCGTCGAATCCGTTATGGAGGTGGTGTTCACCGCATAGGTCGCCATCTCACCGGTACCGCTGATTGTAAGAACGCCATTCACCAGCGTCCAGGTCAGGTTCGAAGTATCTGCTCCGCAGGTACCAGATGCCGTCTCACTGACTGCGGCTTCCAGATCGGTTTCCAATGTGTCTGTTTCCGCCTCTGCCGATTCCGCATCACTCTCCGACATCGACATGTCTGTCTCCGCCTCTGCCGATTCCGCATCACTCTCCGACGTGTCTGTCTCCGCCTCTGCCGATTCCGCATCCACAAACATATCATCATCGTCTAACAGATCCGCAGCATCTGTGCCGGAACTGTCCTCTGTCGAATCCGTCTCCGCCTCCGCAGTATCCGTCTCTTCCTCCGTACTGTCCGTCTCCGCCTCTGAAGCATCCGTGCCCACAAACATATCGTCGTCATCCAGCATATCCGACACGTTTGCGCTTACAGACGCTGCCATATCTTCCTCTTCTGCGTCCAGCCAGATGATCTCTGTCGACGTCTCCGCCTCCGCAGCCAGCATAGCATCAGTCGGGACGGAAGCCAGCATGACCACTGCCATCAGAGACGCCATTATTTTTTTCATCATAAGTTTTCCTCCTGCACCACGGCATATTCTCATCCTTTCGCATGGTTCCGGCGATCAATCGTTACAGGTCACACCCTGACCATGCAGCAGGTGCGCAGTCGGGTTGTGGCCTGTAACGATCAGGCTGCTTCCGGAATCATGCTTCTGTTTATCTTAACACAGGAAAATTATAGATACAACTAGAATATCACTTTATTCAAAAATCCAGATACATGTTCTGACAATCTACCCGGTTTCTATTCCTTCCTCCAGAAAGCCTCTGCCTTTTCGCGCACATCCCGCAGAGTGCATAATGCAGGATGCTCCCACTCTGCCGGGAACAGCCTGCGGTAGCGGGCGGCAGCAAAACGCTCGTCAAGAAGCAGTATAACTCCCCTGTCCTTTTCCGTACGGATGACACGTCCGGCCGACTGGAGGACGCGGTTCATGCCTGGGCAGAGATACGCATAAAAAAAGCCATCCTCGCCTTTTTTGTCGTAATAATTTTTCAGCAGCTCCCGCTCCGTACAGACCTGTGGCAGTCCGGTGCCGACGATCACCACTCCGATCAGACGGTCCTCCCGCAGGTCAATGCCTTCCCCAAAAATTCCGCCCATCACACAGAAGCCCACGAGTCCCTGCGGGTGCGGCTGCTCGAATTTTGCGAGAAACTCTTCGCGTTCCTTCTCGCTCATTCGATTCATCTGGCGTACACACTCGACCGCTTCCCCTGCTTCCACACAGACTGCATCAAACTGGTCAGCCACGTCATCCATCATCCGGTAAGAAGAAAAAAACACCATATAATTTCCGTGCCGCGCCCGCATGATCTGAAGAATATATGCGGCCATTTTCCGATATTCTTCCGGGGTACGGCTGGCATAGCGGCTGCTCGTATCCGTGCCGATCAGCACCAGACGATTCGACGGATCAAAAACGGAGTTCGCATAGATCGCGTAGTTGTCCTTTTCGGCAGACAAAAGACGTTTATAATATTGAATCGGCAGAAAGGTAGCGGAAAACCACACCGTGCTTTTTCCCTTGTCCAGACATGCCTGCAAATTGTCAGACGCATCCACACAGTACAATCGCAGCAGGAAACGACCATCCGCGCATTGCTCCGCATAAGTCACGTAGCGATCAGTCAGGCGGTCACAGGTATCCAGAAAGCGCCGAACCTGAAAATACAGCTCCAGGGCTTTCTCATTCAGCTCTGTGTTCAGGGAATCATCCAGAAATTCTTCCAGAAGACCGCAAAGATTCATGAGGATAACCGGAAATGTATCGACATTGATCAGAGTCACCCGGGTGTCTTCTCCCATTCCCCGCTTCTGTTCCAGCAGCCAGGTATTACAGCGGTTCAGCGCTTTCGTGGCCGCCCGCGCCGTGCGCATCAGCTCGGCCGGGCGATGGCGGCGGGAGCTGATCCTGTGTCCTTCACTTTGCGATGACACGGAAGTGAAGGATTGAAACTCTTTTTTTAATGCCTGGAAATCTTCCTTATATAAAGAAGCCGAGTACATCTCTCTGCTGCGTTCCACCAGATTATGTGCCTCGTCTATCAGAAACAGATACTCTCCCTTTACACCTTCTCCAAAAAAACGCTTCAGCCTGGCGCGCGGATCAAAAATATAATTATAATCGCAGATCACGCCGTCCATCCAGAGCGCTGCGTCCAGTCCCATCTCAAACGGACAGACGCGCCATTTTCTGGCCTGAGACTCGATCAACAGACGGTCAAGTGCTTCCTTCTCCGAAATCAGCGCAAAGACTGCGTCGTTGACCCGGTCATAATGCCCTTTTGCGTAAGGACAGGCTTCCGGATTACACTCCGGCTCTTCCAGAAAACAGATTTTCTCCTTAGCAGTCAGCGTTACCGTCCGCATATGGAGTCCATGCTCCCGCAAGGTCGCAAAGGCTTCCTCTGCCACTGTGCGTGTAATTGTCTTCGCCGTCGCGTAGAACATGCGCTCGGCTAATCCCTCTCCGATCGCCTTTACCGCAGGAAACACCGTCGACAGTGTCTTCCCCGTGCCAGTCGGTGCCTGAATAAAAAGCTTTTTCCCCCGCGCGATCGTGCGATATACAGAAGAAGCCACCTCTCTCTGGCCCGGACGCCAGGGAAAAGGAAATGCAAGCTGACGGATCGACTCCTGACGGACCTTCTGCCAGTCCAGCTGAAGCTTTGCCCATTTCCGGTACCGTCCCGTCACATCCATAAACCATGCTTCCAGCTCCCCGATCGTGAAGATCTGCCGAAAACGCCGCACCTGCTCGGTTTCTAATGTACAGTAGGTCATCTGAACCCCGATCACAGGCAAAGCCTGCTGACTGCCATAAATATACGCATAACATTTCGCCTGTGCGAGATGAACGGGAATCGGCTCCTCCATCATCATCACATCGCGATAGGTGCCCTTGATTTCATCAATATACTGGATTTCTGCTCCTGCATCCCCGATGGAATCAGTCGGCTGCTTTTTTCTGTTTTTTGCAGAAGCATCCGCAAAAATTCCATCCGCGCGGCCTTCAACCGTCAGAGCAAGCGCACCGGCAGCAGGGATGTCCGGCACTTCCTGCGTCAGCACAAGTCCGGCCGTCTGCTCCGCAGAGGCCTGGAATTCATTCGCATCCGGTTCCTTCCATAACACATCAATGGAGAGCGGCACCTCTGCCCGGTAACCACTTCCCATCTCGCGCTGAATTTTCCGGTGAAGACGACTGCCCTCCTGCATGGCCTCTTTCTCACCGAAGCTCCCTCTCCGATTGTCGATATCTCCCTCCCGCAGAATAAACTCCACGAGGTTCCGGACCGAAATCCGGATCTTCTGTATTCCTTCCATAATTTAAGATTGAAACTTTTCAAGCACCTGTTCCAGCTCCGGATCCGCCTCTTCATAAACAACGGCCAGCTTCTCCGTAAGATCCAGGCTCATCACTCCCATGATTGATTTTGCATCAATCAATGTCTCACCATTCCGGATATCCACATGAAAACTGCATTTATCCGCCGCTTTCACAAATTCCCGGACTTCATCCACTGTCTTTAGCCGAATCTTTTTCGTAAACATAAAACCCTTTTCCCCTTCTCGTCTGCATAAATATGATGTATATTTTTGTCCAACTGGGAAGTTCGGAGAACCTTCCTTCCTATTGAATGAAAAAGCCGCAGCGAGCCGATCCTCATAATCTGCTCCGTCGCGGCTCACTTCCTGCTTTAGTTCAAAAAGTCCTTTAACCGTTTGCTTCTGGACGGGTGGCGCAGCTTTCGCAGTGCCTTTGCCTCAATCTGTCGGATACGCTCACGTGTGACGTTGAACTCCTTCCCGACCTCTTCAAGCGTCCTGGCACGACCGTCCTCCAGGCCAAAACGCAGCTTCACCACCTGACGCTCCCGCTCAGTCAGAGATTCGAGAGCCGTCGACAATTCCTCACGCAGCATGGAGAACGCTGCGGAATCTGCTGGTGACAACGCAGTATCGTCCTCTATGAAATCTCCAAGATGAGAATCATCCTCTTCTCCAATCGGAGTATCCAGCGATACCGGGTCTCTCGATATTTTCAGAACCTCACGCACACGGCTGACCGGTACATTCAGCCGTTCCGCCACTTCCTCGGGCGTCGGCTCCCGGCCAAGCTCCTGCAGAAGCGTACGTGTCATCCGCAGTGTCTTATTAATGATCTCAACCATATGTACCGGCACCCGGATCGTACGTCCCGTATCCGCGATGCCCCGCGTGATCGCCTGACGAATCCACCAGGTCGCATAGGTGCTGAACTTATAACCTTTGGTATAATCAAATTTGTCAACCGCCTTCATCAGGCCCATGTTACCCTCCTGGATCAAATCCAGAAACGGCATCCCTCTGCCCACATACTTCTTGGCAATGCTCACCACGAGGCGGAGATTCGCTTCGGTCAGTTTTTTCTTGGCTTCTTCATCGCCCTGCTCTACTCTTTTGGCCAGCTCAATCTCTTCCTCTCCGGAAAGGAGGGGAACATTACCGATTTCCTTCAGATACATGCGGACCGGGTCTTCTGTGCTCACACCTTCGAGTACATCCACATCATTGATCAGTTCAATCTCCTCATGATCTGACATAAGAATGTCATCCTCCGGCTCCAGGAGCAAATCATCCGCGTTATCATCGGGAGCCTCATCGGGCATCTTTCCCTGCACAACATCGATATGGTTCTTCTCAAGATATTCGAGAATCATATCCATTTTGCTTTCGGTGAGCTCCAATCCTGGAAACGCATTCATGATGTCGTCATATTTGACGGTATTTTTCTGTGACCTGGCATATGTCTTCAGGTTTTCAAGCGCTTTCAGAAACTGTTCCTGTACTTCATTCATAAACAATCTCCTCACTGTATGTCCCGGTTTGCAAAGCGAGTCGAGAATAAAGCCATATCTGCCTACCCGTAAACAAAAAACTGTCTACGGCAGCATGGCTTCCCAACTCTGCTCGTTTTCAGCGTAAATGACGTGTAACCACAAAGTGAAGAAAACCAGTTACAGCGGCATTCAGACGTTCTCTATAACAATAACATTTTTGTCGTTTCGTGTCAATGCAAAGAAAATTTTGTCAGTAAAAATCGGGGGTTCCGATTGCTTGTCACAACCTGATCACCCGACTTCCCGCAGGGTAATCCCCGGTCCGCCGGTATGCTCAATGTATTCTCTCGTAATCCGGACACTGCCGATATTG
This sequence comes from Lachnospiraceae bacterium, assembly GCA_021200475.1. Taxonomy (GTDB): domain Bacteria; phylum Bacillota; class Clostridia; order Lachnospirales; family Lachnospiraceae; genus Choladousia. Next base: position 10,398 of record JAJQGP010000042.1, on the reverse strand, counting down.
TCATCCTTCGGGATCTCATACATAATATCCAGCATAAACTCTTCAATAATCGCGCGCAGCGCACGCGCACCTGTCTTCTTTTTCAGCGCGCTCTCCGCGATTGCCTCCAGAGCTCCTTCATCAAAGGTCAGCTCTACCTCGTCGAGGGCAAGCAGCTTCTGGTACTGGCGAATAATCGCGTTGCGCGGTTCCTTCAGGATACGCACCAGCATTTCCTTTGTCAGCGATTGCAGCGGACATATAATCGGAAGCCGACCAAGAAATTCCGGGATCATACCAAAGGTACGCAGATCCTCTACCTCTACCCTTGTCAGCAGATCCGGGTCTTCGTCATATTTGTCCTTCAGATCGGAGAAAAAGCCGATCGACGCCTGTTTGTTCAGGCGCTCCTTGATAATATCCTCAAGTCCCGGGAAAGCGCCGCCGCAGATAAAGAGTATGTTGCTGGTATCTACAGTTGCCATCGGAACCATCGCATTTTTACTTGCTGCGCCCACCGGAACTTCCACTTCGCTTCCCTCCAGCAGCTTCAGCATTCCCTGCTGCACGGCTTCGCCGCTGACATCACGCTGATGTGCATTCTGCTTGCGGGCAATCTTGTCGATCTCATCAATAAAAATAATCCCCTGTTCCGCACGCGCCACATCATTGTCGGCCGCGGAAAGCAGGCGGGTAACCACACTCTCTATGTCATCGCCGATATAGCCGGCCTCCGTCAGGGACGTCGCGTCCGCAATCGCCAGCGGCACATCCAGCAGACGGGCCAGCGTCTTCACCAGATAGGTCTTGCCGCAGCCGGTGGGGCCTAGCAGCAGCATATTCGATTTTTCGATCTCTACGTCATCAAATGAAACCCGGGAACGGCTGGACGCATCTTCTCCGCTGAGGATATTGCCTTCTCCGGCATTCTCATTCTTTTCAGTCCTGGCCTTTTCCTGCTCCTCAAAAGAAGCGATTCTTTTATAATGATTATATACCGCTACAGAAATCACTTTTTTTGCGTGTTCCTGTCCCACCACGTATTCATCCAGGCTCGCCTTGATTTTATGCGGAGCCGGAATATGAGCAATATCAAGCTCTTTCTGAGGCTGTTTTTCTTTTGGTTTTTTCTTAATCTGCTGCTGCTGCCGGGGCATGCCAAGATTTCCAAAGATGTCCCCCAGATTAATCATGCTGATCGTCGGAATCCGGAAATTTCTGTGATTGCCGTTGTTCGCAGATTTCTCCCCATTTCCGCCCTCATCCGCTTCTTCCGTCTCATCTGCTTCGTCGTCTGTGTCAGCCACTTCAACGACTGCTTCCGTTTCACTGGCGGTATGGTCCCTGTTTTCTTTCTTGCCCGCAGCTTCTTTTTCATTTTCAGAGGCTGCGCCTTTGGCCAGCTGTTCCGCCATCCGTCTGGCATCCTCCTGGGTAATCCCTGCGGACTGCATGGTATTAAACGCTTTCTGAATGCAGTCCGGGCAGACACAGATACCGCCCGGTATCTCGATCACCTTGCCCGCCACGCTTTCCGGTCTGCCGCATAGCATACAGAATTTTTCATATTCATCCTTATCGTCTTTTTTATTATTCATCTTTCTCCTTAGCATCCCCTGTCCCTGTTCTGAATAGTTCGTTCCCTCTGATTTTATCTGATTGCAGCAAAACAGTTTTCTCTCGCTCTCATAGTCACCGGAATGGCACCATACTTCCGAATGGGCTGGTGTGCTCCGGCATATCATCCTCCTCCGGCTTTGCGGAAAAGGTAACACTCACCGTCCTGGACACATAGCTTCCCTTCGATGAAGTCAGAATTTCCATGGTGACTGTCTCATTGGCCTTATAGTAAGTCAGAAGATTCTCAAAGCCATCCGCTGAAGAAACATTGACGCCATCCATAGCGCTGATGATATCTCCCTGCTGCAGGCCTGCCTCTTCTGCCGGAGAACCGTCTGCAACATAAGTGATATAAACACCGCTCGGTATATTATACAACTCCCGCGCCTCAGAAGAAATATCCTGTGTATACACTCCAAGATACGCCCGTTCGGATTCTTCTGCCCTTTCCCTGGTCTCACGTTCCATCAGCTGCGCCAGAATCGGCTGCGCTTCATCAATCGGAATCGCGTATCCCATGCCTTCAACCCCGGAAGTGGAAACCTTTGCGGAATTGATTCCAATCACTTCCCCCTCCGCATTCAATAATACTCCTCCGCTGTTTCCGGCATTAATTGCTGCATCGGTCTGAATATAGACACCTGTCACCCCGTCTACCTCAATCGTGCGGTTCAGGGCACTGACAATCCCAAGCGTGACACTTTGCCCATAACCAAGTGCATTTCCAATCGCAATCGCTATTTCACCGACCACCAGATCCGTGGAGGAGCCCAACTCGGCAATACTGATCTGCTCCAGCACTTCATCCGGAATCTCCTGCAGCGTCACCGCAAGTACGGCAAGGTCATATTCTTCATCGCTGCCTTTCACCACAGCGGAGACAATCCCCTCTTCTTCGTTTTCCGTCTCAACGGAAAAACACACGGTAAGCGCCGTTGCATCTGCTATCACATGGTAATTCGTCGCAATCAGCAGTTCTGTATCGTTTTCACCAACAATAAAGCCTGAGCCGCAGCTCTCGCTCTCAATCTCCAGGGTGCCGCGATACATATAAGAAACTTCCTGTATGGATTTATTTGTAACTGCAACAATGGACGGCATCACCTTCTTTACAACAGCTACGACATCTATGGAGGACTGTGTGGCAATTCTCTCATCCACAGTGCTGTCCCTGGCCGTCTGATCGGCATCTGCAGTTTCTTCGCTGCTTTGCCGGCTTTCCGCTTCTGCCTCAGACACTGTCCCGGAAGCAGCTTCTGTCTCCGTCTCCTGCACGAGGCCTCCCGTCCTGCCAAGGACGTATTGAACAGCATCCATTCCAAAATAAATACCGCCGGCCAGAATCACCAGCGTCAGAATAACGATCAGAATCAGCAGCGATGTATTGTTATGATTTTTCTGATATCTGTCATCGTTCACGTCCATTCCTCCTGCAAACATAATTGATACCAGTTTATCAGAGAAATGTGTCGAATTTGTGTTATACAGCTATGCGGTTCACCTGGTAAGGCAGCTATTTTCTTCTCTATTCCAGTAGCCTTTATTCATGGAAAACCTGCGTACAAGAGCATTCGGCAGAAGGCGGTAATTTTTTCCAAAACGATAACCCAGATATTTGCAGCAGCTCTGCCAGACCAGGGAAACAATCAGCCAGGGTTTCCCGATCCGAATCAGGTAGTCTGCACTTTTCCGGATCAGCCGCACTCCCTCGCTCTCTGAATGAACACAGGAAAAAATCTCGGGATGCTCCGCCTGAGAAACGCCCAGATCAAAGTTCCGGTGAAACTGCTGTATTCCGCTGTAATTATGCGAATGAACCACCTCCGCGTCTGCGCAGTAGGCGATCGCCTTTTTGGCCTGAATCAGCTTTCCGGCAAAAATCATATCTTCATTAAAAATCGTGTGCCGTTCAAAGCCCCCCAGCTCCTCGTACACGCTCCTGCGGTACATCGCACAAACATTGGAGCAGAAAAAGGCCTTGATTCCCATTGTCTGCAGATCCTCATCCGTCTTAATCCGGCTCTGCGGCGGATAATTGAAGCTCCTCGTATAGCGCTCCAGTTCATTACAATCCTGCCGGGGCAGCTGACGCGCGTACGCCGCGCAGACCCGCGGATTCCCAAATGGAGCCAGCAGGCGTTCAATCAGATATCGGTTTGTCGGCACGGCATCCTGCGTCAGGAAAAGAATCCTGTCTCCGTGCAGCATGGAAGCTGCCATGTGGCGGGTACCGCCATGGTCAAATTCCTCTTTTCGAATATGCAAAAGCCAGATTTCTGACTGCTCATCCGCATCTTCTGCGGGTCGATGTTCCTGTCCGCGAGCCAAATGGGCAGACGTAGCCGCTTTCTCATGGCAACACGTCCTGTCTGGAAGCTCCGTTATCGGAAACCCATCCAGCAAATGCAGATCAAGCAATTTTTCTTCCGTATTGACCAGCAGGATACAGGCCGGGCGTACACTCTGACTAAGCAGCATCCGCAGCAGCCTGGGCAGCCGCTCATCCGGCCGGTAGACTGGAATGATCACATCAACCGTCGGTTCTGTCAGATCCGTTTCCTCCTTCCGGTCAAAAGCGGAGGATTCCCATTTCCGCTCCATAGCGCCTCCTATGAAATCCCCGTCACTGAGACAATATAGTCACTGATCTCCTGCACAGTGGAAGACGGCGTGTAGTCTGTCGTGCCAAACAGCAGTTCATGCAGCTCGGTCACATTCGAAGAGAGCGTCTGCGGCACCACGCAATCCCCCGCGGACAGATTCGCGGTTGAGCTCGTAAACGGGAAACCCTGCGAATCAACAATCTCATACTTCGATATTCCGGTCGCCAGAGAGAGCAGCTCCGTGTTTTCCAGGCTGGTCGATATATATGGGATCAGGTTGTTCACAATCGCCAGCAGTCCTGTCACGCCCTGTTCCTGGGCTTTTTTCAGAATCTGTGTCAATACCGTTCTCTGCCGCTCGGTTCTCTTATAATCCCAGCCGGTCGTATAACGAATGCGGCAGTACGCCATCGCCTGAATGCCGGTCAGCGTCTGTGTCCCCGATGAAGTCACTTCCGTGTAGGAGCGGCCTGTCACCTCAGAGGTCTCCACCAGATAAGCGTTCAGCCAGTAAACCTCCTCATCGTCAAGCGTCACCTCAATGCCGCCAAGTTCATCGACCACTTCGATCACTGCCTCGAAATCTACCGTCACATAATCCTCTATATCCAGATCCAGGTTTTTATTCAGCATATTGACAGCCAGGCTGGCGCCGCCATAGGCATAGGCCTCCGTTGCCTTCCGGTAGGAGCCGTCTGTATTGTCCAGATAGGTATCACGATAAATGGACACCAGTTTAATATCCCCGGTTCTCTTCTGAATGCTCGCAATGATAATCGTATCACTCCGGGTCCCGCTTTCCAGCTCGCCCTCCCGGGAATCTACGCCAAAAATTGCAATATTCCGATAACCGGAAGAGGTCACTCCGCTGTTAACCAGAATATCCGTCAGTCTTTCCCGATCCAGCTGGCCAAGTACGCCAAACCCGGCGACTCCGACTGCGGCAATCAGCAAAACCAGTATCCCAAGCACCCAGAAAAGCTTTCTTTTTTTCTTTTTGTGTTTCTTCTGTTTTTTCTGTTTGCCCTTCCGGCCTTCTCCAGCCTCCGGTACAGGCGCCCCATAAAAGCCCTGGTCATACTCTCGCTGAAAATTATCCTGCTGGCTGTAATAATTTCCCTGCGGACCATAATAGCTTGGTCCCTGCTGCGCATCATCGGGCTGATCGTAATACGAACCGCCATTCGCGCCATTGCCCGGCTGGCCGTAATACGAGCCGCCATTCGCGCCGTTGCCCGGCTGGCCGTAGTACGAACCGCCATTCGCGCCATTGCCCGGCTGGCCGTAGTACGAACTGCCATTTGCGCCATTGCCCGGCTGGCCGTAGTACGAGCCGCCATTTGCGCCATTGCCCGGCTGGCCGTAGTACGAGCCGCCATAATACGAACCGCCATTCGCGTCATTGCCCGGCTGGTCGTAATACGAGCCGCCATTCGCGTCATTGCCTGGCTGACCGTAGTACGGGTCGCCGCCGTACGGATCTCCGTAATACTGAGAACCTGTTCCAGCGTCCTGACCGTCGTAATATGGGTCTTCGCCCGCATAATTGTCTGATTCATTCTCCTGCCAGTTCTCATATTCCCTGGTATCCTGGCGATTGTTCTGAAACTCGCTCTCCTGATTGTCGTTTTTCTTCTTTCTCATGATGAGTTCCCCTTTCTCTGACCCCTCATAGTCATCCTGTTTTCTCCCCTCACAAATTACCACATTCAACCATGTTCTTTCCCAAACTCAGTATGCGTTCTTATTCACAAACCCTTTGAATAATGTCATCGCCAGTATTTTGACATCCAGACTCATCGTCCAGTTTTCGATATAATAAAGATCGTAGTCAATTCTTTTTCGAATCGAAGTGTTTCCACGATACCCATGCACCTGCGCCCATCCGGTCATGCCGGGCCGAACCTGGTGCTTGACCATATAGCGCGGAATTTCCTCGCGGAATTTTTCCACATACTGAGGGCGCTCCGGTCTTGGCCCAACCAGGGACATATCTCCCTTTAAGACATTAAAAAACTGCGGCATTTCATCAATGCTGGTATGCCGGATAAATTTTCCTACCGAAGTCACACGGGGATCATTCCGTGTCGTCCAGCCCTGCTGCTCCTGGGCGTCTGTCTGCTGCTCCATGGAACGGAACTTGTACATTCGGAATGGCTTATTGTGCAGACCTACTCTCTCCTGCGTGAAAATGACCGGCCCCTTTGATGTGCACTTGATCGCGATTGCCGTAAGCAGCATCACCGGAGAAAACAAAACGATACAGAACACAGAACCGACAATATCCACAATCCGTTTCATTGTCGCATTAAATGTATTCGAGAGCGGAACATGGCGGATATTGATCACCGGAAGTCCAAGGATATCTTCCGTATAAGGCTTTGTCGGAATAATGTTGCTGTAATCGGGGATAAACTTCGTATGAACACCGGACTTCTCACACATCGCCACAATCCGCTCCAGCTTGTAATATTCATTCAGACCGACGGTGATCGCAATCTCATCCGGCGTATGATAGGTCAGAAGAGTATTCAGACTGCCAATCGGCCCCAGCACCTCCACGCCCCGGTATCGTGTTCCTGCCTCTGTATCATCGCTTAAGATACCCAGGATCTTATACCCCCACTGCGGATTCTGCACAATCCGGTCAATATACTCTTCTGCCGCACGGCTGTACCCCACGAGAAGGATATATCTCTGGTTCAGGCCAAGCGAGCGGGCGCGCATCAGGAGCATCCGTATCAGATTGCGCTCCAGAACCGTCAGCGTCACATTCAGAACCAGAAAGACCGTAAGCAGCATACGGGAGGCATCCATCTGCCGAATCATAAAAAGAACAGCCATGGCTGCAAGGCCACCGACTACATTTGCTTTGATAATGTTGCTGCCTTCCCGGCGCCTGCCTTCCAGACGGTTCGGCACATACAGGTTAAACGCGTAATAGAGTATCAGAAAAAAAGGCACGATGGCGACAAGCGCCATGAGATAGAATTCCCGTGGCAAAACGCCGATCCCGCCGCGCCGCGAGGTAGATATCATGACATACCATCCCGTCATATACGAAAAGATAATCACAATCGCATCCACCACGACCTGAAGCCGGTTAAAATATTTTTCGTTTTCCTTCAAACGTCCGTGCCTCCCCGTTCCGTCCTCGTTTTCTGAAGCTTTTTAAAACAGTCTTCGAAACAGATTGACCCACAATTCAATCTGAATCCGGGCATAGTGCTTCAGATTCTTTCTCTGAAAAACCACCTTTTTGTCCGGATGACAGAGCGCTCTCCCCGCTCTAAGTCCTCTGATATACTCCCTCAAATATCCCTTTCCGGCAAAAAAAAGCATTTTAATCAGGAATCCGGCCAGCAGAAGCGGAAAATTTAACACAATCTGCGGCCAGGGCATATTTTTATAAATCAGATAAATACTATTCCTGGAAGAATAACGAATCTTAAATTCATTGTACAGAGAACCGCTCGTCGCGCTGCCCACATGCCGAACCACCGCTTTCGGAGCAAAGTAATTGCGATACCCCGCGATTCTCGCCCGATACGCGACATCCGTGTCCTCCAGATATGCAAAATGCGTCTCATCAAAGAGACCGATCTCCTCAAAAATCTCTCTGCGATAGATCGCAGCCGCTGCGCAGGCGGAAAAAATCTCCCGTTCCCGGTCGTAGCGGACCGCAGGCTTCCCTTTCCCGAGGGCATAAGCCCAGCCAAAGGCACTGTAGTAATCGCCCGCATTGTCCATCTTCTCCGGATCGTTCATTTGCACCATTTTTGCCGCACAGGAAAAAACCTGCACCGCCCTCTCCTCACGGGACGCTTCTTCCATCGCCCGCACCAATTCTTCCACAAAGGTCTCGTCACAGACCGTGTCATTGTTCAGAAGAATCACATAGGGAGTCCGGCTCAGGCGTATTCCCTCATTCACCGCACGGCAAAAACCCTCATTGCGGTCAAATCGGTGAATCACTACCTCCGGAAAATGCGTCTCCACAAATTCCACGCTCGCATCCTGTGAACCATTATCCATCAAAATTACCGAAAAATCCTGCCTGCTCTGCATCATCAGGGATTCCAGGCATGGGCCGAGATACTGCATCCCATTATAATTCGGTATCACAATTGTCGCAATTTGCATATTTTACTCCAGGCGGGGCACTGTCATTGTTTTCCATTACACCCCGGCCAAATTCCTGTTATTTTCCTTTCCTTCCACTGCTTTGCAGAGAATAATTCCACTTACTCAGCGAAAGATTCGGATTATAGTAAGGATCTCCCTCTTTCAGAATTCGGATCCACCGTGTGCGCATATACTCAATTTCCGTCTGAAAGCGTCTGGCTTTCTCCTCCGTGTCTTCCGCGCCGCGCGTCTTAGACTCATAATGATACAGCTGTGCGTAAGGGTCGTATACAATCAGGTAGCCGGCCTCCCGCAGCCTCAGGCAGAGATCCACATCGTTAAAAGCAATCGCCAGCCGCTCCTCAAAGCCTCCCACCGCATCAAATGCTTCCCGCCGGAGCATCATGCAGGCCGCCGTCACCGCGCTTAAATCCTGCTGCAGCGATTCGCGGTGCATATAGCCGGTATGTCCGCGTTTCATATTCACAAACACACTGCCGGCCACCCCGCCGATCCCGATGATAATGCCGGCATGCTGGATCGTATCATCCGGATAATACAGAAGCGCGCCGGCTGCGCCGGTACCGGGGCGCTGGCAATGCCCCAGAAGCTCCGTCATCCAGTCCGGAGAAATCACCTCGATGTCATTATTCAGGCAAAGGATATATTCCCCTTTCGCATGCCGGATCCCGAAATTATTGATCGCAGAGTAATTAAATTCCCCGTCCCAATATACAACATGAACTCCATTTCGTCCATCTATTTCTTTATAATACTCGAAAATTTCACAGGTTTCGCTGTTGTTTTCCACAATGATGATCTCATAATTGTTCCAGGTTGTCTTCTCAAAAACAGAGTTCAGGCACTTCTCCAGGGTCTCTTTTTCATCCTTATTCGGAATCACAACAGAGACCAGCGGCTCCCCCTGTACCTGGTATTTTACACGATAACAGCCAAAATCCTTTTTGCGGGAAACCTCCCCTGCAAGCCCTGTGCGGGCCAGGTGCGCCTCGATGGCCCGTTTCCCGGACTCGTAGGCATACTCCTTGCTGATCGGGTTGTCTGCCGTCGACTGGGCGGAAACCCTCCAGTGATACAGAATGCGGGGAACGTGGCAGATTCCATCCGCCAGCTCCGTACACCGCAGAATAAAATCGTAGTCCTGTGCTCCCTCATACCGGCCGTCCAGACCGCCAGCCCGCTCATACAGCTCCTTCGCAAACACAAGGAAATGACAGATATAATTATTCGAGCGCAGCAGGTCCGGAGAAAAATCCGGCTTCAGATTTGGCTGAAAATGCCTGCTCAGATCTGACTCTACTTTATCCTCATCTGTGTAAAGCAGCTCCGGCCTCCGTCCGGTATCCTTCTCCTTCCGCGCGATTGCCGAGGCAATTTCGTAAAGCGCATCCGGGGCGAGCAGGTCGTCGTGATCCAGAAGTCCGATATAGGTTCCCGTCGCCATCTGAAGCGCTGCATTTGTATTCCCCGCAATCCCCTGATTTTCCGATAAGGTCTTCACGCGAATCCGCTCATCCTTCGCATAAGTCAGAAGCGCTCGCGAAAGCGTTTCATCCTCCGGGCTGCCATTTACCAGGCAAAGCTCCCAATGCGGATAGGACTGCCCTCTCACGGAAGCAATCATCTGTTCCAGGTACGGTAGCGGCGTCCGGTACAGCGGCACCACAACGCTGAAGCGGATCGGCTGCTTCCATTTTTGCTTCCGCTGCCGCTCCAGCTCCTCTTCACTCGCCCGGTGCTGTTCATACCAGGGTTCATAAGGCACTTCCTCCGGCTCGATCCGATCGCTTAACCGAATCAGAAACTCTTTCAGGCCAAAGTGCTGAAGGTACCGGATGCCTTTCTTTATTGTATAAAAATTCAGCTTTCGAATCAATCTGAATACTGTGTTTGTTCCTGTGTCTGACACTGTTTTTTCTCCGCTCTCATGCTCTTTTACTATCCTCATCCTCCGGGCAGCGGACCGCCCGGAGTTGGTTTACACATTTTGTAACCATTCAGAACAGCAGGCCGCAGACCGCCTGCGATGCAGGCTATATGCCGCTAACGC
>JAJQGP010000150.1 GCA_021200475.1 Lachnospiraceae bacterium | reverse complement strand
AGAATTTCTCGAATCCTTAAAAGAAGATAATACAGAGGAATGAAAAAGCCCCGTCTGATATTCAATTGATCGGACGGGGGGTTTCCTTGTTGAGGGTGCAATAACGTATTCGTATTTCAAAAAAATAAATACATATTATCTGCATGGAAAAGAATAAAGGAGGCGTTACACATATGAGTAGAATTATGGATGAGGTGAGAACCGAAGCAGCGATTACGGCAACGATTGATACTTTAAGAGATGTTGGAGTTTCTGAAGGGGAAATCAAGGCGAAGATCATGACAAAGTATAATCTCTCTGAAAAAGAAGCAAAGGACTATATGATGGAAAAGATAGCCTGATTACAGAAAAAAGTCAAAATTCATTTGTCTGATATTGTTTTTAAATAAACATGTAATGTATTTAGTCCGGATTCTGGTATCTGTTACTGGAATCCGGATTTTGCTGTTTATGGAGGCAGATATGGAACAAAAGAAACTGGCAGCACTGCTGCGGACAAAGATTGCGGAGGGAATGAAACAGTTTCGAAATCGGATGATAAAAGAGCGGCCGGAAATAATCTACGGAAGCGCGTATCAGATTGACACGAAACTGAATCTCTGCGAGATATTGATGGAAATGAGCCAGAAGATGACTGGGGATGAGCTGCGGATGTTGCTTGGCTTCCCGAATCTTCTGGCTTTTCTATATTCTGAGTGGGTACGTCGGAGCGGTGGTACGCTGGGTAGAGAAGAACTGCGTGGGAGTATTGATGAAAGTATCTGTTCGCTGCAAAGGCAGAGGGTGGTTATGGAAAATGAGCTTACAGAGGAAGGAGCAGCATAACAATGAGAAAGAGAGCGAATGAATTAGATTACACACAGATTATGGTGAAGGGAATTCCGTCTCTTTTTACGGAAACACGGGTGAGAAAGGATTCCGTACCGGACGGATTTTACCTGTATGAAGTCCGGTATGATGATGCGGGGCTTGGCGATCCGGCCCAGATCGGACGGTGTGTAATTACCAATTTTCTTGGTTCGCTGCTGGTAAGTGAGGAACTGGAACTTCCGTGGGGCGGTTATCTGGACATAGATCCGGAAAACGAATGGGAAAATGGAGAATTTATCGGCACATTAAAGGATGGCATCCGCTCTGTGAAGCCAGGAGTATTGCGAGCAGCATGGATATGAACTTTCCGAAGACGACTGGAGAGAGATTCGATCCAGGGGGAGAGGAGCAGACATTCCTGAATGGCAAAGAATGGTTTGAAACGCAGAGATTGTAAATGAACGAAAGGTGGAGAATATTATGAGTGACATTATGAAAGATGCAAGAAAAGAAACAATCGATAGCTCAAAGAGCGAGGATGAACTGAACTTTGAGGAATTTACAAAATGGCTGAGAACAGCCATTGAGAATCATATGGAGGAACCAATAGAGGTGCGCTTCTGTACGATTAGCAAAATTAATCGTCCGGAAGTGAAAGCAATGACGATTCTGCGGTCAGGAGAAAATGCATCACCAGCAATTGAACTTGAGCCTTATTATAAGGAATTTCAGAGCGGTGTGGACATGGACATCGTTGCGGAAAAAATAGTTGCTTTATATAAGAAAGCAGGACGGTCGGGAAAACAGGATGTGTCCTTTTACACGGACTTCGAACAGGCCAGGGATCACATCGTATGCAGACTCGTGAATTACGAAATGAACCGCGGGCTGATGGAGACAGTTCCGTATCTTCGGTATAGGACCGGAACAATACGATTCGTGATGGTATAACCGTGTTATGCCAGAGCCATTTATACACGAATCTACTGAGTTGGATGAGAGGATGCCTGAAAAATTATGGAAAGACCGCAACCTGATAGTGACAAGAGTGTTGCTGGAATTACATAAAATCGCTAAAGCGGATGGATCCTTTGTGGTGGAAGAATCGCTGCTTTCTCTGAAACTTAAAAATGAATGGACGACTGCAAATACATATTTTGCTGAATTTATGGAACAGAGCGTGGTTGTGACTGGGGATATGAATGATTGTTACAAGAAGGAGACAGTTTATGAGGCATATATAAACTTCTGTGCCAGGATGGAATGTAAAAATAGGAAAAAATACGAACCGTTATCGTTGCCAGCTTTGGCCAAGAAGATTGTTGAATCCTGCGGGGGGGCAGGTGGTAGCAAAAAAAAGCCGCAGATTTGGGGACTATAGATTTAAAAATGCAGTACACCGAGTGGCTGGACTGAAACTTGCTGGCTATGAGGTATCGGAAGAAAATGATTCGGAAGTCTCAGACGGGGAATAGGATAATGCAGGATTAGATCAAAATTCAAATCCGGGTTATTGAATATGACCTGGAACGCTGGCACACTTGGCACACCTGGAACCGTATTTGCCCGAAATCTGTCGATAAATTATATATTTGGAGAAAAAACAAGAGAATTGTTGTGCTGATTAAAGGGTATTACAAAAATGGATTCATTGTCAGCGAAGTACCTTGATGGATGGCTGGTTATTTCAATGATGCAACTACTATGGAGGAAAGGAGGACGCTGCAATAATATGAAACGAACACACATGGAAGAAACACAAATCTCTGCGCCCTCCTTTTCAGCAGGAGCGGCGTCCATGGATGCTTCCGCACAGGAAACGCTTGCGTTTCTGGTGCAAAATGGTATGATAGACCTTGGCGATGTGCAGGAACAGATGCGACAAAAAGAACGCGAGGAACTATTGATGCGCTGCCACTCCTACGACATATGGGAGGGCAGGGATGGCCGTTGGCGGACTTACATAACGGACGAAACTCGTTCCCATAATAGAAGGATGGTTGCGAAGTCGTCCAGGAAAGCGCTGGAGGAGTATCTGGTTGAGCATTATCAGGGACAGACGGAAGAGGAACAGCGCAAGCGCTGTACTCTGCGGACTCTTTATCCGGAGTGGCTGGAGTATAAGCGGCTGCATACGACGGCGGGGACATATATCACACGTATTAACAGCGACTGGAAAACCTATTATCTGGACACAGATATCATTGAGATTCCGCTTTGCAAGCTGGATAAGCTGACGCTGGACAACTGGGCGCACAAGTTGATCCAGGATTATGAGATGACCAAGAACCAGTATTTCAATGTCACAGTGATTATGCGTCAGGGGCTGGCTTATGCGGTGGATAAGGGGATTATTTCCGACAATCCTTTCGCTGGGGTGAAGGTTGATGGCAAGCGTCTTTTCCGGAAGGTGAAGAAGAAGCCGGATCAGACGCAGGTCTATTCAAAGGAGGAGATGAAACAAATCACTGAGATGGCGTGGGAGGACTTTCATAACCAGGTAAAGGTGTATGAGCTTACACCGCTTGCGGTGCTGTTTCAGTTTCAGACCGGGATCCGGATTGGCGAGGTTGTGACTGTGAAGTTTTCGGATATTGAGAAGCCGGATTATATTCATATCCAGCGCATGGTGCGCCGGGATGAGGGAAAGGTGGTAGAGCATCCGAAGACGGACTGTGGTGATCGGGAAGTTTTTCTGACTTCTGCAGCAAAGGAGATTATTCGTGCGGCGAAGGAACGCCAGAAGGAGCTTCACGCTGAGAATGAGTACATTTTCTCGATCAATGGCAAGCCGCCCACGGAACGGTCGGTGGCAACGTTGTATACGAAGTATTGTAAAAAGATGGGAATCATTCAGAAAAGTTCTCATAAGGCGAGAAAAACCTACGTCAGTTCACTGATTGACGGAGGGTTGAACATCAACACTGTGCGGGAGTCCGCCGGCCACGCGTCGGAGAAGACAACGCTTCGGAATTATACCTTTGATCGCAGTGGAGAGGATGAGAAGCGAGAAAAGTTTGAAAAGGCGCTGGCGATCTGATGAATCGAATCATGCATTGTAATCAAAATATGCGGTTGCGTGTAATCAAAAAATGTAATCACGCAGGGCAGGAAAGTGTAATCATTCGATGCATTCGTGTGTAATCAGGCAGCGTAGCCAGGTGTAATCAGAAAGTGTAATCAAGTGTAATCAAAAAAATCAGCGCCGAAAGGCCAAATTTCACCTTTGAACGCCGCGCACATATGGCTGAAAATGTCGATCGGGAGATTCGAGAAGCCCCGCAAACCCGCAGAAACACTGGCTTTCTTCGATGATATGAAAAAAACACCGCCCCCGATACTCATGGTCATCGAAAACAGTGCTTTCAGTGCGCGATCAGGGGCTCGAACCCTGGACACCCTGATTAAGAGTCAGGTGCTCTACCAACTGAGCTAATCGCGCATCTCTTGTCTCTTGCTCTCTCTCGCAAGCAAGGAGTATTATAACGCAGTCATTTCGAAAATGCAAGCCTTATTTTTTATTTTTTTTCACATTTTTTTTCACATTTTTCATTTCTTTCGAGAAGGTGCCTGGTTTCCTCTATGGAGCGGAAAAAGTGCAGGGCTTTTCGCTCCAGGCCGGGCCGGGAAAGAACCATAAGGCAGATTTTTTTTCGTAATCCTCGCAGCCGCATTTGTACCTCTCCGGAATGTTGTTTCTATCTTATATAAGATATGATAGAGACGGCTGCAGGTGTCAGTACGGAGCGCGCGGGTGTTGAGAAATCGTTTGCGCACAGAAGGCAGGAGTATATGGCTGGCTTTACCGTGTAAGAATCATTTTGCAGATGGGATTCCCCTGTGCGGAGAATCGTTCTTCGTATTCGGTCATGATATTGCCGATTGCCATCTCCGGGTCGTGGTGGAGGTCGAAGGTACAGGCGCTGATGAGCCATCCGGTTTCACGGGCCTCTTCGAGAGCGAAGTCGAAGAGGGTGCGGTTGTCTGTTTTGAATTCGACGCTGCCGCCTGGGGCGAGAATCTGCTCGTAGCGGGCGAGAAATTCGCGGCCGGGCAGGCGGCGCTTTGCGTGGCGGTCTTTGGGCCAGGGGTCGGAAAAGTTCAGATAAATGCCGGAGACTTCTCCTGCACCAAATACATCTGTCAGGTCTTCGGCGTCCATTCGCAGAAAGAGCAGGTTGGAGAGATCGTCCTGCTGCTGCCTCTTTGCGAGGGCGCGCACCAGTACACTGGAGTATTTCTCAATGCCGACATAGTTGTGGTCGCGGTGGCGGAGCGCCAGCTCAGTGATGAAGCGCCCTTTCCCCATACCGATCTCCAGGTAAAGCGGCTGCGCACGGTCGAAGACGGTGTTCCAGCGCCCTTTCTTTTCTCTCATGGTATCCTCTGGTATAACAAATGGGCTGGCCGCGATCTCTTCCCGCGCGCCGGGGATATTGCGAAGTCTCATGGCAGTATTCTCCTGTCTTTTTCGGAATCCTGTTGTTTTCGTTGCCGTTCACGTCCTGGCCGCGCATCTGCTGTGTGATCAGGGGATCGGCTACTGTTTTCAACTCTTTCCATTTTCTCAGAAAAATTGGAAATGTCAAGAGGGGGAAATTGCCGCTTTTTTAAGAAACCGCGTATTGACTTTGTGACAAAATCGGGTTAAAATCGTAAAGAAGATTTAAAGAAAATGTAATTTGTTTATTAATAATTATAGCTGGGCAGCGGTTTGTTACTGTTGTGTGTGAGGATGTCGGGATATGAGAGAAATTAAGAAGAGCGGAATAGTGTTTGCCGCATGGGTGATGTTTCTTCTGGCTTTTGCCCCTGTGATGCGGGCAGGAGCGGCCTGGGTAACGACGGATGCCGGAGTGATGTATACGATTTCGGAGTCGCCTGGATACGCCACCGGGAAAGTGACGATTGGTTCGGATAAATATTATTTTGATGAAAATGGTATTATGCAGACCGGTTTTGTGACGATTAACGGAAAACTCCTGTATTTCTCGGAAGAAGACGGCACCCTGCAGTATGGATGGATTACAGTGGGGGATAAGACCTATTATGCCAAAAAGAGCGGTGTCCTCTATGTCTCTGCATGGTATGGCAAGTATTATTTCCAGTCGGACGGGTCGATGGCAGTCAGCACCTGGGTCGGGAATAAGTGGGTAGGTGAGGATGGCAAATATACCGGAACGACGAAGACCGGGTTTGTGACGCTTGAGGGGAACACCTATTACTATACGAGTGCGTCGGAGTACGCGACCGGCTGGTTTAAGGTGGACGGAGATTATTATTATGCAGATGCAGATGGTATCGTACAGAAAAGTACCTGGGTTGGCAAAAAATATGTAGACAGCAGCGGTGTTATGGTAACCGGTATGCGGACGATTGGGTCTAATACATACATTTTTAAGTCCAGCGGTACCCGCTACGCCAGCTGCTGGGTAGAGTATAATGGCAATTATTATTACTGCAACAGCAACGGTGTGGTGCAGAAGAATGCCTGGATAGACGGGAAAAAATATGTCGATGAAAATGGTGTAAGGGTGACAGGTTTTTATACGATTGATTCTAAGACCTATTACTTTAACGCGAAAGGTACTCTGAAGAAGAGCTGCTGGATCCGGGTGGATGGTGTTCGCTACCGCCTGAACGCATCCGGTGTGGTTCGTACCTCCTGCTGGATCAATGATACGTATTATGCGAGCAGCACGGGCGCGATTCTGACCGGGCTGAACGCGGTGGATGGGGAGATTTATTATTTTGATACGACGACCGGTGCGAAGGTTACAAAGACCATGATGACGATCGGTTCGGCGACGTATTACTTCAAGGTGAACAGCGGACAGGCGGTTCGCAGCTCCTGGGTAAAATACAACGGAGAATATTACTACTTCCAGAGTGATGGCAAGATGGCCACCAGCATGTGGATCGGGAAATATTATGTGAACAGCAGCGGTGTGCGCACGGATGCTACCCGGTCTTCCGGATGGTGGACGAACAATGGCTCAACATACTATCTGGATGCGGATGGCAATGAGGTGACTGGCTTTCAGGTAATCAGCGGCAGTACTTACTATTTTAATTCATCCGGCGAGATGGTGACTGGTGTGCAGACGATTGGTTCGAATACCTATTATTTCTATTCGGATGGCACGCTGGCGACCTCGATTACCATTGTGATTGGGTCGGTACAGTATACGATTGACGACTCTGGTGTAGTGACGGAAGCGGCCAGTATTGCGGTCAGCGGAGACTCTCTGGGGGTACAGATTGCGAATTTTGCGATTCAGTATGTGGGGAATCCGTATGTGTATGGAGGGACGAGCCTGACCAATGGCGCGGACTGCTCCGGATTTGTGTATGCTGTGTTTGCAAGCTTTGATATTAAGCTGCTTCGGACTGCGGACGAGCAGATGGATGGGCCGAGCGCATCCCAGATTGCTGCCGGATATGCGGAAGCGGTGGAGGTCGATCTGGACAGTCTGCAGCCAGGTGATCTGATTTTCTACGGTTCCTCGAGCTATGCTTCCCATGTGGGGATTTACATTGGCGATGGCAAGATTGTACATGCGAGCAATTCGCAGGCCTATCCGGCAGGGGGTATTAAGATATCCGATTATGATTATCGGACGCCGGTGAAGGCGGTGCGCTATTGGTCATAAAGAAAGAGAGTAAGAAGGACTGGCGTTGACCGCGCCGGCCCTTTTCTTATGCGCCCGGCCACGCAACAACGCCTTTACAAATGCGGAAAAATAGATTAGAATGAGGAAGAAACTGAGAATACGCACAGGAGGTGTGAGATGGCGAAAAAGGTGGAGACAATTGGAGTATTGACAAGTGGCGGCGATGCGCCCGGCATGAACCCGGCCATTCGCGCGGTGGTGCGCAAGGCACTGTCACAGGGGATTCGGGTAAAGGGCATTTATCAGGGATACAAGGGACTTTTGAATGAAGAGATCGAGGAATTGAATGCGCGCAGCGTATCGGATACGATTTCCAAGGGTGGCACGATTCTTTATACGGCGAGGTGTTCTGAGTTCCGCACGAAGGAAGGACAGGATGAAGGCGCGGAGATTTGCCGGAAGCATGGGATTGATGGTCTGGTTGTGATTGGAGGAGACGGCTCCTTTAAAGGTGCGCAGCAGCTGGCGGCCAGAGGGATTAATACGATTGGCGTGCCGGGAACGATTGACCTGGATATTGCCTGTACAGATTATACGATCGGGTTTGATACGGCTGTGAATACAGCGATGGACGCGATTGATAAGGTCAGGGATACGTCTACTTCACACGAGCGGTGCAGTATTATTGAGGTGATGGGAAGAAATGCCGGTTATATCGCGCTGTGGTGCGGCATTGCGAACGGTGCGGAGGATATCCTTTTGCCGGAGCAGTACGATTTCGATGAGCAGATTCTGATTAACAATATTATCAATAACCGCAAGCGCGGCAAGAAGCATCATATCATCATTAACGCAGAGGGGATTGGACATTCTACCAGTATGGCGCGTCGGATTGAGGCGGCAACAGGACTGGAGACGCGGGCGACGATTCTTGGTCATCTGCAGCGCGGCGGCAGTCCGACCTGTCGTGACCGGGTATACGGCTCCATGATGGGCGCGATGGCGGCGGATCTGCTGATTGCTGGCAAGACGAACCGTGTGGTGGCTTATAAAAACGGGGAATATGTGGATTACGATATTGACGAGGCGCTTGCGATGCAGAAGGAGCTTCCGGAGTACATGGTTCGCGTGGCGAAAGCGATGCAGATTTAGGCGTTGTTATAAAAGAACATATGCAAGATGCATAAGTTCTTTCGTAACAGGTACTTAGAAAGGAATCCATGTAAAGTGATTACAAGTACATCAAATCTCCAGGTAAAGCAGCTGCTTCAGCTTCAAAAGAAGGCGAAGGAGCGAAATGCGCAGAAGGTATTTGTTGTGGAAGGCCCGAAGATGGCGCTGGAGGTGCCTGGAGAGCAGCTTGTTCAGACGTACGTTTCAGAACGGTTTTTCGAAAAGAATCCGATCTTTTTCGGTGAAGACAGGCCGGTGACCGTGCTGTCCGACCGGGTGTTTGAAAGCGTATCGGATACGAGGACTCCGCAGGGAGTCCTCTGTATTGTGCGGCAGTATCACTATGAAGCAGAGGAACTGCTGGGAAAGCACCTGGCAGGGACTGCCGGAGCGCCGTTGATTGTCGCTCTGGAGAATCTTCAGGATCCGGGGAATCTCGGAACGATTGTGCGCACAGCAGAGGGCGCGGGCGTGACGGGAATTTTGCTTAGTCAGGATTGCGTAGATCTGTATAATCCGAAGGTTATTCGTTCCACGATGGGCGCCATCTATCGGATGCCTTTTTATTATGCGGATGATTTCCGGCAGGAGCTGCGCATTCTTCAGGGCAAAGGCGTGCGTCTGTTTGCGGCACATCTGGAAGGGAGTATCCCCTACGATGAGGAAACCTATTGTGGCTCGTCCGGCTTCCTGATCGGGAACGAGAGCCAGGGACTGACCGGGGAAACGGCCGCGCTCGCGGACGCACGGATCCGGATTCCAATGTGCGGGCGGGTGGAATCGCTCAATGCTGCTGTTGCGGCGTCGGTGCTGATGTATGAGGCAAATCGGCAGCGGCGAAAGAGTACTGGCAAGGCAGGCAGAGGATGAGGACCGGATGAACGGTTGTAACAAAATCAGGAAAGAAGGCATGGTTTCATGAGGGAACAGTTGACAGAGGCGGATGTAAAGACGATCCAGGAGGAGATTGAGTATCGCAAGCTGGTAGTGCGCAAGGAAGCGATTGAGGCGGTGAAAGAGGCGCGGGCGCATGGCGATCTGAGCGAGAATTTTGAGTATCATGCGGCGAAGACGGACAAGAATAAAAATGAGAGCCGCATCCGCTATCTGGAGAGAATGCTGAAGACGGCGGAGGTGATCTCTGATGATTCAAAAGAGGACGAGGTTGGGATTCACAATAAAGTAGAGGTTTACGTAGAGGACGACGATGAGACGGAGGTCTATCAGATTGTGACATCGGTGCGGGGAAATTCGCTGGATGGCAGGATCAGCATTGAGTCTCCGATGGGGAAGGCGCTGCTCGGACATAAGGTCGGAGATCGGGTTCTGGTGCAGGTGAATGAGAATTTTGGATATTATGTCGAGATTCGCAGCATTGACAAGACACCGGACGGAGAGAACGAAGAGCTGCGGCAGTATTGAGAAGCAATCGCGTGAATCTGGCCGGGCATGATCTGCGGCTGTTTCTGAGGAGGGAGGGTACGTTTGGAGGACGAAAAGAATTCTCCCATATTTAATATAGAAGAAGAATTAAAAAAGCTTCCCGGGCGGCCTGGGGTTTACATCATGCATGACGCGCGGGATGAGATTATTTATGTCGGCAAGGCGATCAGCCTGAAGAACCGGGTACGGCAGTATTTTCAGACAAGCCGGAACAAGGGTCCTAAAATTGAACAGATGGTGCAGCGGATCTGCCGGTTTGAATATATTGTGACAGACTCGGAGCTGGAGGCGCTGGTGCTGGAGAGCAACCTGATCAAGGAGCATCGCCCGAAGTACAATACCATGCTGAAGGACGACAAGAGTTATCCGTTTATCAAGGTGACAGTCGGGGAGGATTTTCCGCGCGTCCTGTTTTCGCGCAATATGAAGAAGGATAAGTCCCGGTATTTTGGACCGTTTACGAGTGCCGGGGCTGTGAAAGATACGATTGAGCTGATTGATAAGATTTATAAGCTCCGCAGCTGCGCGCTTTCACTGCCGCGGGATATCGGGAAGGAGCGTGCGTGCCTGTATTACCATATCGGACAGTGCCCAGCGCCCTGTCAGGGGAAAATCAGCAAAGAGGAGTATCGCAAGTCGGTTGAAGGGGCGCTGGAGTTCCTGAATGGGAATTACGCTCCGGTGCTGGATATGCTTCAGGGAAAAATGGAGCAGGCGTCCGAGGAGCTTGATTTTGAAAAGGCAATTGAGTACCGGGATCTGATCAGCAGTGTGCGTCAGGTCGCGCAGCGGCAGAAGATCACGCACGAGGATGGCGAAGATAAGGACGTGCTGGCGATGGCGGTGGATGGCGGCGACGCAGTGGTGCAGGTGTTTTTTATCCGCGGCGGGAAGATGATCGGGCGGGACCATTTTTATCTGCGGGTTGCGCCGCATGACACGAAGGCGGTTATTTTAAGCAGCTTTATCAAGCAGTATTACGCGGGTACGCCGTTTGTGCCGCGGGAACTGATGCTGGAGACCGAGATTGAGGATCACGAGGTTGTGACGCAGTGGCTTTCCGAAAAACGCGGGCAGAAGGTCTATCTTCGGGTACCGAAAAAAGGGACGAAGGAGAAGCTGGTGGAAATGGCCGCAGAGAACGCTTCGATTGTCCTGCGGCAGGACCGGGAGCGGATCAAGCGGGAGGAAGGGCGCACAATCGGAGCGGTTCATGAGATTGAGAACCTGCTGGGGATCGACCGGGCGATGCGCATGGAAGCTTATGACATTTCCAATATCAGCGGCTTTGAGTCGGTCGGTTCCATGATTGTCTACGAGCGAGGCAAGCCCAAGCGCAGCGATTACCGAAAGTTCAGGATCCGGACAGTGCAGGGACCGGACGACTATGCGAGCATGGAGGAAGTGCTCACCCGGAGATTTGAACATGGGCTGGAAGAGCGGAAGGAGCTGGATGAAAAAGGCATGGGTTATGAGATGGGAAGCTTCAGCCGCTTTCCGGATCTGCTTCTGATGGACGGCGGCCGTGGCCAGGTCAATGTGGCGCTTCGTGTACTGGAAAATCTGGGGATTTCTGTCCCGGTCTGTGGTATGGTAAAGGATGATTTTCACCGGACGCGCGGCATTTATTTTGAGAATGTTGAGCTGCCGATTGATACGCATTCGGAAGCATTTCATCTGGTCACCCGCATTCAGGACGAGGCACACCGCTTCGCAATCGAGTATCATCGCAGCCTTCGCAGCAAAGCGCAGGTGCACTCTCTGCTGGATGAGATTGATGGGATTGGTCCGACCCGCCGTAAGGCCCTGATGCGTACGTTTCAGTCGCTGGAAGCGATTCGTGATGCTTCTCTGGAGGAGCTGACAAATGCGCCGTCCATGAACGCGCGCTGTGCGCGCAAGGTGTATGACTACTTTCACGGTGAAGAGCAGAAAGGGTCGAAGATCGAGGAGGAGTAGAACAGGGGTAACTATTCAGGACAGTACCTCGCACTCGCTGCGAGGTACGTATGAAAACATACATTCTACAGGAAAAAGTCCCATCGCGCAGCGATTTTAAATGGACTTTTTCCCGTAACTGTGAAGGTACTGAACAGTTACGAACAGGGTTTTATCTGGACAAACATAGTGGAATCGGGTAAAATCGGATATCATCTGCCCGTATGAAGCGTGATTCCATATCTGCGGCGGACAGTTTACTATCGTTTATACAGGAGGGATTTTACATATGCCAACAGCCAGTGTTTCATTGGAAAAGATTGTTGAGAAAATGAATCTGAAAAATCTGACTCCGGAGATTGATATTTCGAATAAAAGGGTGGTCACGTCGGAGATTAATCGTCCGGCCCTGCAGCTCACCGGGTACTTTGACCATTTTTATTCGGAACGGGTACAGATTATCGGATATGTGGAGTACACGTATCTGGAGCATCTTTCGCGGGAGACGAAGGTCCCTGTGTATGAAAAATTTTTATCCTATAATGTCCCGTGCATTATTTATACGACGATGACAGAGCCGGATGAGGATATGCTTCGACTGGCGAAGCAGTATCAGGTGCCTATTTTTATTACAGAGCAGACGACATCCGGGTTTATGGCGGAGATTATCCGCTGGCTGAATGTAGAGCTGGCACCCTGTATTTCCATCCACGGTGTGCTGGTGGACGTGTATGGTGAGGGTATTCTGATCATGGGTGAGAGCGGCATCGGTAAGAGCGAAGCTGCGCTGGAGCTGATTAAGCGGGGCCATCGTCTGGTAACGGACGACGTTGTGGAGATTCGTAAGGTCAGCGATGCGACGCTGATTGGCGCTTCGCCGGATATTACACGGCATTTTATCGAACTGCGCGGCATCGGCATTATTGATGTAAAGACGCTGTTTGGTGTAGAGAGTGTAAAAAATACACAGCAGATTGACCTGGTGATCAAGCTGGAGGAGTGGAGCCGCGATAAGGAATATGACCGGCTGGGACTCGAAGAGGAATATACGGAATTTCTGGGGAATAAGGTGGTGTGCCATTCTCTGCCGATTCGTCCGGGCAGGAATCTTGCCGTGATCGTGGAAGCGGCGGCGGTGAACCACAGGCAAAAGAAAATGGGATACAATGCGGCACAGGAGCTGTACAACCGTGTACAGAACAGCCTGATGAGAAATGCAGAGAAGAAGGAGCAGTGAGAATATGGCAAAGTATTGTTTTGGAATTGATGTTGGCGGTACAACGGTGAAATGCGGACTTTTTCAGACGGATGGAACGATGCTGGACAAATGGGAGATCCGCACCAGACTGGAAGAAGATGGCAGATACATTCTCCCGGATGTGGCAGAGACAATTCTGGCAAAAATAACGGAAAAAGACCTCAATAAGGCTGACGTGGCCGGTGTGGGGATTGGTGTTCCGGGACCGGTCAATGAGGCCGGGGAGGTGCCGGAAGCGGTGAACCTTCACTGGGGATATGTGAATGTGGTAAAAGAGCTTGGAGACCTGACCGGGATGACGGTAAAGGCGGCGAATGACGCGAATGTAGCGGCACTCGGTGAACTCTGGCAGGGCGGCGGCACAGGCTATCAGGATATGATTATGGTGACACTGGGGACCGGCGTAGGCGGTGGAATCATCCTGGGCGGCAAAATCGTGGCAGGTGCGCACGGCGCGGGCGGAGAGATCGGTCATGCACATGTGGATGACACGACAGAGGAAGCCTGCAACTGCGGCAATCACGGCTGTCTGGAGCAGTTCGCTTCTGCTACCGGGATTGCGAATCTGGCGAAAAAGGCGCTGGAGAACAGTGAGATGCCATCTTTGATGCGCGGATGTAAAAATATCTCCGCGAAGACCGTTTTTGATGCGGTAAAAGAAGGGGATGCGCTGGCGATCCAGGTGGCAGAGGAGTTTGGAGAGTATCTTGGAAAGGCACTTGCTGTTTTCTCTGTGGTAGTGGATCCGCAGGTGATCGTGATCGGCGGCGGTGTGTCGAACGCGGGACCGATTTTGTTTGATTATGTGACGGAACCCTTCCGCAAACATACCTTCCCGCCATGCCGGGATACAGAATTTGCACTGGCGAAGCTGGGGAATGACGCAGGGATTTATGGCGCGGCAAAGATGGTATTGTAGTATAAAAGTGTAACTATTCAGAACAGCAGGATAAGAGGTGAGGACTATGATGAAATTTAACAGCAAAAAAAAGCAGCGGATTGCCGCTATTATTGTCATTGTGATTATCGTGGCGATGGTACTCGGAACGATTGCTTCCGCACTGCTTATCGCATGAGCTTTACAGGGAAGGGGATGCTTCAATGTATAAAAAAATATTAAAGGGGACGATGCTTCTGCTTCTTCTGCTTTTTTGCACGATTCCCGTGCAGGCGGAAGGGACGACTGTGATCAGCGATGGCGTTTTTATTGGGGAGAAGGACGTCAGCGGCATGACGGTCGATGAAGCAGAGGCTTATGTGCAGAGTGAGGTTCAGGCTCTGGCCACCTCAACGATTACGATACAGATGGGGGATGACTCGGTGACCACGACCTGGGCGGAGCTGGGGCTTACCTGGACGAATACGGATCTGGTGTATGAGATCAGTGAGCTTGGCACGACCGGAAATATCATCCAGCGATATAAAGAACAGAAAGACCTGGAAAATCAGAGTACAAACTACGAGATTGAGTATGAATGGGATGATTCCGCGGCGGAAGCGTTTGTGGAATCCCTGGAGGCTTATAATTCAGATCCGGTGGAAGGCTCCGTGTATATGAATGAGGATGGTTCACTGGGCGTGGAGGGCGGCACGGACGGTATGACGCTGGATGTGGACGCGACGCTTGTGAGCCTGAAGGAGTATATGCTGACGCTGGAAACAGGAGATGCGCTGATTCAGGCGACGGCGGATGTGGTATCGCCGACTTTGACCGCGGAGCTGTTAAGCCAGATGACGGATGTCCTGGGTACGGCGACGACGAGCTATGCTTCGTCTACTTCGAATCGGGCGCAGAATGTAGAGAACGGTACAGCAAAGATCAACGGAACGCTTCTGATGCCGGGTGAGAGCTTTTCTGTGACGGAGGCGGTTGCGCCGTTTACGGAGGACAATGGCTACGCGCTGGCGGCTTCCTATGAGGCAGGGCAGGTTGTGGAGTCCTACGGCGGCGGCATCTGCCAGGTGTCCACGACGCTGTACAACGCGGTATTGAAGGCAGAGCTGCAGGTAGATAAGCGTTATAACCATACGATGCTGGTATCCTACGTGGACCCATCGAAAGACGCGGCGATTGCGGAAGGCCTGATGGATTTTGTCTTCACAAATAACCAGGATTATCCGGTGTATATTGCGGGGAGCGCGTATGGCGGGACGCTGACGTTCTCTATTTACGGCGTGGAGACGAGGGCGTCGAACCGCACGATTCAGTTTGTCAGCGAGACGCTGAGCCAGACCGATCCGGCGAACAATATTACGCTGGTGGCGAATACCAGCCAGAATGTCGGTTATCTGTATCAGGTACAGAGCGCGCATCAGGGACTGAGTGCTGTGCTCTGGAAGGAGATTTATATCGATGGGGTGCTTTCTGAGACCGTTCAGGTAAACAGCAGTACCTATACGGCTTCTCCGGCAATCTATGAGGTCGGGGTGGTTACGAGCAACAGTGCGCTTTCGTCCGCCCTGTATACGGCGATCGCGGCAAACGACCTTTCACAGGTACAGTACCTGATTACTTATGGCGTATCGTCGTCAAGCGGGACGGAAAGTGAGACGACGACGCAGAGCGAGACGACCCAGAGTGAGACGACCACCCAGAGTGAGACGACGGCGCAGAGTGAGACGACAGCGCAGAGCGAGACGGCCGCACAGAGTGAGACGGCGTCGACCGGCACAGATACTTCGACAGATACCTCAACCGGCACAGATACTTCAACCGGGACGGATACTTCATCGGATACCTCGTCGGGAGATACGGTCGTAGTAGAGTAGAGGCGGCTGTGAAGGGAAGGAACCGCTGCGGGCCGGGTAGCTGGCGAATGCAGGAAAAGGGCTGCTGCGGAATGATCCAGGAGTGAAAAATGCAGGCAGGGGAACTGAAGGAAGCGGTGCGGAACCGTTCCGTTTACAGACAACTTCATTTGGGTACTGCCGGTGGGCAAAAGCGCTGTCATGAGGAATCAACGGGTCTGTCTGTTTCCTCAGCAGGGCCGCTTCCCGGATATACGGATATGCCGTGGCGTCAGGTGACTGCCGCGGCAAATTCGCTTGCGGCGGACCGGGCCGGGGGACGATTCGTTTCGATTCAGGGGTGTATTCCGACGGTGTATGAGGAAGCCGGACTTCGGGAAGATATGGGACAGTTCGCGGCGGAAGTGAAAAGGAACGGCATGGAGGTCTGCGATGTCAATATACAGGTGCCTGATCAGGTGAATGCGCCGCAGTATTTTGTAACTGCTGTGGGGTATGGCGGACAGAGGTCTGTGGTGCACCCGGGGCAGGAACTGGTCGTGACGCGTCAGATCGCGCTGGCCGGGACGGCGGCACTGGCGCGGACCTGTGAGGCGGAATTGTACCGGAGGTTTCCGTTTTGGCTGGTGGACCACGCAAAAGGGTTCGACGGCTGGATGTCCGTTGTGGATGCAGCGCAGACGGCATACCGGCTGGGCGCGGCTGCTGTATATAATGTCGCGCAGGGAGGGATTTTCAACGCACTCTGGGAAATGGCGGAGCGTGCGGATGTCGGGCTGGAGGCGGAGCTCCGGGCGATTCCTGTGAAACAGGAGACCATAGAGATCTGCGAGTATTTTGATCTCAATCCATACTACCTGTATTCGGAGGGGTGCCTCCTGATTGGGACAGAGCAGGCGGACAATCTGATCGCCGGATTAGGGGAGGCCGGGATTCCGGCCAGTGTCATCGGCCGTGTGACAGAGGGGAATGACCGGATCATCCGGAACGGAGAGAACCGACGGTTCCTGGACCGGCCAAAGCGCGATGAATGGTGGAAGGCAGGTCTGCACTTCACATCGGTCGGAACGGTTACGAGAAAACAGGAAACAGGAGAACGAACACTATGAGAGAGCAAATTTTATCACTTCTGGAAAAGAACAGCAAAATTGACCTGGGAGAACTGGCTGTTTTGCTGGGGTCGAGTGAGGAGATCATTCAAAAAGAGGTAGAGGCGATGGAGCAGGAGCAGGTGATCTGCGGCTATCATACGCTGATTGACTGGGAAAAGACGAATTCAGAAAAGGTGACAGCATTGATTGAAGTGCGGGTGACTCCGCAGAGAGGCCAGGGCTTCGATACCATTGCCGAGCGTATTTACAATTATCCGGAGGTTCAGTCCGTGTATCTGATTTCCGGGGCGTACGATCTGCTGGTGATTCTGCAGGGCAAGACACTTCGCGAGGTGTCCAGCTTTGTCAGCGACAAGCTGTCTACCATGGATTCGGTGCTGAGCACCGCGACCCATTTTATTTTGAAAAAATATAAAGATTACGGAACGATACTTGGCAAAAAAGAAAAGGACGAAAGGATGTTGGTGACACCGTGAGAAATCCTTTATCAAAAAAAATTATGACAATTGAGCCCTCCGGCATTCGCCGTTTTTTTGACATTGCGAATGAGATGGAAAATGTCATTTCTCTTGGTGTCGGCGAACCGGATTTTGACACGCCCTGGCATATCCGCGATGAGGGTATTTATTCTCTGGAAAAGGGAAGAACATTTTATACGTCGAACTCTGGTCTGATGGAGCTTCGTAAAGAAATCTGCCGCTATCTGAAACGGCGCTGTAATCTGACCTATGATCCCGTTCATGAGACACTGGTGACGGTCGGCGGCAGTGAGGCCATTGATATCGCGCTGCGTGCGATGCTTGATGCGGGCGATGAGGTGCTGATCCCGCAGCCGTGCTATGTTTCCTACCTCCCATGTGTGCAGCTGACAGGGGGCGTTCCGGTCATTATTGAGCTGCAGGAGAAGGATGATTTCCGGCTGACGAAGGAAGAGCTTCTGGAATCGATTACCGATAAAACAAAGGTGCTGATCATGCCCTTCCCGAACAATCCGACCGGAGCGGTGATGCGCCGTGAAGATCTGGAGGCGGTGGCAGAGGTAGTGATAGAAAAGGATCTGTTTGTGATTTCTGACGAGATCTATTCTGAGCTGACGTATCAGGGAGATCACGTCTCGATCGCAAGTCTGCCGGGGAT
>JAJQGP010000146.1 GCA_021200475.1 Lachnospiraceae bacterium | reverse complement strand
TATCACATCAAAGAGTTTATTCTTACGTCAAATAACTTCGTGAAACAACCCTGAAATACTCTTGTTAACCATAGACTTTCCGCTATTTTTGTGATAAACTTTTTTCGGATCCACAGGAAAACGAATCGCTCTGTGATAACGATAAGAAATGAGAGTTCAGATATGCAGATTACCGAATTATTTCCATCCACCCTGCAAATTGCTTTAATGGAATATTCCGACGGCGCCCTGAAGGACTTTATGCCGGATTTTTATACCTCCCTGCCGGATTTACAGGAGCATCTGCTCTATCCATGCGCAGGCGGCACCCGTCAGATCCATCGTCCGGACTCCTTTGCGTTTCAGGATGTGGATGGTTATCTTTTCCTGTATGCCAGAAAAGGGCAGGGTGTCATCCACACGGAAGGGGACAGCCTGCCTCTGAACGAGGATAGCCTGCTGTTCTGGGACTGCAGAGACTATCTGCAGCTGCGCCCGGTTACCTCCGAATGGACGGTCTACCTGCTCTTTTTTCAGGGAGATGCCGTCTCTGTCTACTATGAAGAGATCTGCAAGCTCCGTTTTCCGGTCTTTTCCCTCTCAGAACACGCCCTGATCGCAGACAACCTCCGGAGAATCACTGAGCTTGGCATGACGACCTCGCCGCACCACGCATTCGAGGAAAACCGGCTTCTGACGGATATTCTCTCTGATCTGCTGCTGGATCTGCATATGGGACAGTCTGACGGTAAAGCAGCTCCCCCATATCTCATAAAAATCAAAAGCCTGTTCGACAAGGCGTATTCAGAAGAACACTCTATCACAGAACTGGCTGCCGGGGCCGGAGTCAGCCGCTACCGCCTCAGCCGGGAGTTTTCTGAGTATTTCGGGCAGACGCCCGTCCGTTATCTGAACAGCGTCCGCCTCTCGCATGCCTGTACACTGCTGGAAACCACGAATCTGCACGTCCATGAGATCGCCTCCGCCGTCGGCATCGACAGTGTCACGCATTTTATTAACCTCTTCAAGGCAAAGACCGGGATGACGCCGGCGACATACCGGAACAGCTATCACGCATTCCGGGATACCGAACAGTCCTGATGACCCTGTATCTTTCTCTTAGCCCTGTGTCAGAATCGACCGCACATGGCTGATCTCCTCTGCAGTCGCTTTCGCTGCCGGTATATAATACTGCTTGCTTCTGGCAATCCGGTAAATCTCCTCCTGGGACTGCTCACATTGATTGCGAAACTGCTTCAGCGTCTGTTTCAGCTGCACGTTCTCTGTCTGCGGGATCATTTCTCCGTAACGTCCCAGCTCACTGTTGATGCTCTCCAGCGTATCCGATACCATTGTCTTCTCATCCATGATCATTGTCTCCTTTTACTGTAAAAACTGCATCAGCTGCTGCCTGCTCTGATTCGCTGACTGTGCCGATTTCTGGAAAAACTGCTGAATTTCCGGGTCCGTCGCCTGTTCCGCGTAAGCCTGCATCTTACACTGTGTGGTAGAAAATCCGCCGATCAGATGGCGCAGATTCTGTAAATCAAGTTCTGAAATTTCGTTCATAGCAAAGCTCCTCCTTTTTGAAGTTCACAGCACCAGTATCTCTCATAAGGATAAAATTTATACATAAAATGATTCGATTTTCTCTTTTCATACTCCCGGAAAGCTGATAAACTTGGGAGTAACAGTTCAGAACAGGCCGCAGACCGCCTGCTGCTCTGAACAGTTACAACCTGGAAATGGAAACAGGAGAAGTATCAAATAATAAGGAGTCTTTTATTATGGAAAGAATTGCAAGCTTTACAATCAATCATCTAAAGCTGCTTCCCGGCTTATATGTCTCGCGGAGAGACCAAAAGGGAGACTGTACGGTAACGACGTTTGATCTGCGCATCACCGCCCCCAACCGGGAACCGGTGATGGATATGCCGGCGCTCCACACCATTGAGCATATGGCTGCCACATACCTGAGAAACAGTGCGCAGAAGGATGAGATTGTTTATTTTGGACCGATGGGCTGCCGTACCGGCTGCTACCTCGTGATGTTTGGCGATCGGAACCCGGAGGACATTTTTGATCTGGTGATTGCCATGTGCGATTTTATACTCAGCTATGAGGGGGAAATCCCCGGCGCCCAGCCGGATCAGTGCGGAAACTATTCCGAGCAGAACCTGAATATGGCAAAATACTATATCCGAAAATATCGACGTGAACTAAACGACAACCGGAGATTTCGATACCCGGAATAAAACATTTGTTTGCTTTTTGGGCTTCTCTGTGCTATACTGGGGAAAACATATGTACGAGAGGTAAGAAATTATGCCAGGACCGATTACACCAAAACAGCAGGAAATCCTTGATTATATCAAAAGTGAGATTCTCAGCCGCGGCTTTCCCCCCGCGGTGCGCGAAATCTGCCAGGCGGTACACCTGAAGTCGACCTCCTCCGTTCACTCTCATCTGGAATCCCTTGAGAAGAACGGTTATATTCGCAGAGACCCGACCAAGCCGCGGGCGATTGAGATTCTAGATGAGTCGTTTAACCTCACACGCCGCGAGATGGTCAGCGTACCGATTGTCGGAACCGTCGCGGCCGGACAGCCGATTCTCGCTCAACAGAACATCGACAGCTACTTCCCCATCCCGGCGGAATATATGCCGAATGAACAGTCCTTCATTCTTCGGGTAAAGGGAGAAAGCATGGTAAATGCCGGCATCCTCGATGGAGACTGTGTGCTCGTCCGTCAGCAGACGACCGCGGACAATGGGGATATCGTTGTCGCGCTTCTGGATGATTCCGCTACAGTCAAGACCTTTTATAAAGAAAAAGATCATATCCGTCTGCAGCCGGAGAATGATACCATGGACCCGATCCTTGTCTGTGATGTACAGATTCTGGGAAAAGTATTTGGTGTGTTCCGCTTCTTCTGAGCGGCACGCCATGCAAGAGGAAACGCCATGCAAAAGGAAAACCCTCCATGAACGATTTTCAGGCAGAAACTGCCGCAGGATCGCTCACAGAGGGTTTTTGTTCGTGATAAATGCAGATACACAAATCGTAACGATTCAGAGCAGCACAAATCTTATAATTCAAATCGGTTCTCCAGACCATCCAGCAGATCCTTCGGCAATGCCAGATGGAACCCATTCGGGTTCAGAAGAAAGCCGGTGGCGTCCTTCAGCAGGAGCTTGGAAAGACTACCGAAAGGCACTGCGATCGCCTGAAATTTATTCTCTTTATTGAACTTGCTCATCTCGGTCGGATCCGTGAATATCGGCTGGAACGCATCCCCGTTTTTATTTTTCAAAAGTGGCAGACGGTACTTCTTCTGCTTCAGCTTCTCCGCATCGCTCTCCGGACCTTCAAACATTTCAATCGGCATCACATAGCGGCTCTTCATCAGATTTACCGCCAGCTCTTCCTCCAGATCAGCCAGATTCGTTTTCTCCTCATCCGGAACAGGCCGGGATGCCTCCTGCATAAAATAAAGAGCCGTCAGCTGCAGCTGGGGATTAAAAATCGGCTGCCTGTCTTTCGGAAGCTTTGTATAATCCGGACGATGCACCAGCTCCTCCAGACCGAGCGGTTCCTGTCCGCTTCCGCTGACAAATACGAGTTCATTGATCCCCATGGAAAATAAGGTGGCAAAAAAATTCAGGAACTTTTTGTTCGGATATTTGACTCCCTTCAGCGCGATCTTTTTCTCCGTATACGGCTTCGCAAATGCCTGCAGCTGCTCTTCCGTATCAAACAGCCAGATCTGGTCGTTATAGGTCTCCGGATCACAGGTCACAAAGGGCATATTCGTGAACGTACAATACGCGACGATCAGGCTCTCCTTTTTCTGAATACTTCTCACTAAAAATTTCTTATCTGCTGCCATAGCTTCCTCCCGTCTCGCATGTATTGTTGCAGTCTCATTTTCCTAAGAGCTCCGTCGCTGTTACCGGTCACACCTTCATCCGGTCTCCGTCGTTTTTCCTCTCTTGGTATGACCAGCACAGCTTCACAGCTCCGGCTACTCTAAGTCCTCTATCCGCATGGACTTGCCGTCCCGCCAGATCCGCTCCAGATCATAAAAGAGGCGGTTTTCTGTATCAAAAATATGGACGATCACATCTCCAAAGTCAATGAGAATCCAGTTTGCGCTGCGGTACCCTTCTGTCTGCTTTGCCGGATAGCCTGCTTTGTGCAGCTGTTCTTCGACATTGTCCGCCATCGCCTGCACCTGATTGTGGTTCGTGCCGGAAGCAATGATAAAATAATCCGCCACTACGGAAATTTCTTCAATATTGATAATCTTCACGTCTTCTGCTTTTTTCTCAAGAAGCGCATCACAGGCCAGCTTCGCCTTTTTCTTCGCGATCGTCTTCGCGTCCTTTTCCGTCATTTCTGCCATTTAATCGTCCTCCCTTTCTCCGATCAGGTTTTCATAGTAATTATAAGCCACAACCGACTGATTATCAAGACTGGCTTTTGTCTGTTCCAGATAAGAAAGCGTATCCCGAAGGGTCAGATAGACTGCCATATCCAGATCAGAAAAGGCAAGCGCACGGATTCTTGTCAGGTTCGGGGCTTTTGTGCGTCCCGGCTCAATATAATCAGAAAGAAATACGATTTTCTCCATCAGGGACATATCCGGCTTGCCCGTGGTATGGCAGCGGATTGCGCTGAGGATTTCCATATCTTCTACTCCATATTTGTCCTTCGCAATACAGGCGCCAAGCTTTGCATGCAGAAGCTGCGGGGCGGCACGTTCCGCCTCGGAAACAGAAAGCCTGTAGTGTTCGCACAGTTTGATCTTCTGCGGATTCGGAATGCATTTGGCACAATCATGCAGTAACCCCGCCACGCCGGTGCGCTCCAGATCCTCCCCATGACACATGGCCAGAGCCATTGCTGTGTACATCACTCCCTGCGTATGCACATAGCGCGGTTCGTCCAGCTCTTTTCTCAGTCTCTTCTGCATCTTTGCGATATTATAGCCGCTCATACACGCATCTTAGCCCCCGTAAATCCTGTTTTCCTCAATATACTCCATTACCGCATCCGGTACAAGTCCCCGAATGGATTCATGATCCCGACAGCGCCTGCGCAGATCTGTGGAAGAAATCTGCATTTTGGGAAGATCCAGCAAAACAATTCTCGCTCCAAACGTCTCTTTCAGCTCGTTCATTTTTCGCTGGATTGTCTCCGAAGCCAGATCATCCCGCCCGGTCGCAACCAGCACACAGTTCTCGCAAATGGTATCCGGATGATACCAGGTATCAAATGTCATCAGGGAATCCCCGCCGATGATAAAATAAAATTCCGTCTCGGGTTCGCGCTTTTTCATGCGAACAATCGTATCCCTGGTATAAGTCAGACCTCCCCGCAGCATTTCCTCCGCGTCAAGTGAAAAATACGGGCAGCCGCGAATCGCCAGCTGTACCATATCCAGACGCTGTACATCCGTTGCTCCATCCAGGCGGTGCTGCTTGTGCGGAGGATTTCCGGAAGGCAAAAAGAGAATTGTCTCCAGGGACAATTGCCTGCGGGCACATTCAGCCAGCTTCAGATGCCCATTGTGAATCGGGTCGAATGTGCCGCCCATAATTCCTTTTCGCTGCTTCTTCACTTCCATACAATGCTCTGTTTCTGCTGCTTCCACTTCCTGTGCTCCGTTCCTTCCTGGTTACTTTGGCAGTTCTATTTTTCTTTTATCGTCTTTCCCAGGCCGGTAAAGCACAATCTTCTTTCCGATCACCTGCACGACCTGAGAGCGGGTGCGATCGGCCAGCACCTGCGCCAGCTCGTGTGGATCATCCATGCAGTTTTGCAGTACTCCTACCTTTATCAATTCACGCGCTGCAAGCGCTTCCTCTACAGCCGCCGTTACCTCCGGCGTCAGAGAGGATTTTCCAATCTGAAAGACAGGCTCCATCGTCATCGCGAGGCTTTTCAGATAAGCCCGTTGTTTACTTGTCATTTTCGCTTACTCCTTATAATAATCGAACTGAAGGTTATAGATACGCACCGTATCTCCGTCCTGAATGCCAAGTTCTTCCAGCTGATCCAGAATACCGTTTTCCCGCAGAAAGTTCTGGAAAAACTGAAATCCCTTTTCGGACTCCAGGTTTGTATAACCAAGCATGCGCTCAATCCGCGGGCCTTCTACGACATAGGTATGGGCCTCCCCGGCGGACCGTTCCACCGTAAATGGAAGCTTCTGTCCCGTATAATGAAGCTGGGGATCATACTCCGGCTCAAAAAGCACCGGCTCGGAAGGAAGCTCCCGCAGCAAACACTGTACGTAAAGCAGCAGCTTGCGCACCCCCTGGCCGCTCACAGCAGAAATGCCAAAAACCGGAATGCCTTTTGGTTCAAATTCCTTCTTCAGCTGGGAAAGCGGATGCTCCATCTCCCCTTCTTCCGGAAGCACATCCAGCTTATTCGCCGCAATCACCTGCGGGCGATCCGCCAGGTCCGCGCGATATGCGCGCAGCTCCGCATTGATCTTATAGATATCGTCAACCGGGTCGCGTCCTTCGACGGAAGCCGCATCCACGATGTGGATCATCACCTTCGTCCGCTCTACATGGCGAAGGAACTCATGCCCCAGGCCCGCACCGTCGGAAGCCCCTTCGATCAGTCCCGGAATATCTGCAATCACAAAGCCGCCGCCCTCCATGTCTACGACGCCCAGGTTCGGAGAAAGTGTCGTAAAATGATAGTTCGCGATCTTCGGCGTCGCATTTGTGACCCGGGAAAGAAACGTCGATTTTCCGACATTTGGAAAACCGATCAGCCCTACATCCGCGATCAGCTTCAGTTCCAGGATCACCTCGAGTTCTTTCGCCTCCTGACCAGGCTGCGCGTATTTGGGTGCCTGCATCGTCGGCGTGGCGTAATGCATATTTCCATATCCGCCTCTGCCGCCCCTTAAAATCGTCTGACGGCGATTCTCACCGGAAAGATCCGCTATGACCTGACCACTCTGTGCTTCTTTTACAACTGTGCCCGCCGGAACCTTCAATATTAAATTGTCTCCATCTGCTCCATGACAGCGCCGCTTTCCGCCTGGCTCGCCGTCTCCGGCCGCAAACTTTCTCCTGTGACGATAATCAATCAGCGTATTCTCTCCATCATCCACTTCAAAGATAATGTCGCCGCCTCTGCCGCCGTCCCCGCCATCCGGACCGCCGTCCGGAATATATTTTTCTCTTCGAAAGCTCACATGTCCGTCGCCGCCTTTTCCGGAACGGATGATTATTTTCGCTCTGTCCGCAAACATATGCCACTCTCCCAATGGTATTCATCGTAACCATTCCTGACCGTTTTCAAAAAAGGGAACGATTCAGAATGGTACTCCCGCAAAAGCGGAGAACTTTCCTATCAGACAAAAAAGGCTTCAAACCTCTATGACGATTTGAAGCCTTACCTGAATTATTCAGCTGCAACAGGATGAACAGATACCTGTTTTTTATCTCTTCCAAGCCGTTCAAAACGTACAACTCCGTCCGCAGTTGCAAACAGTGTGTCGTCTCCGCCCCGTCCAACATTCAAACCAGGATGGATCTTCGTACCGCGCTGTCTGTAAAGAATGTTTCCGGCTTTTACAAACTGTCCATCTGCTCTCTTCGCACCAAGTCTTTTGGCCTCGGAATCTCTGCCGTTCTTTGTAGAACCGACTCCCTTTTTGTGAGCGAAGAACTGAAGGTTCATATTCAACATTCGTCACACCTCCTCAAATGTAAGGGTAATATATTTCTCTCCATATTCAGCCTGTATACTTCGAATTCCAAGCACCAAGCTGTCCACCAGCAGAGAAGATTTTTCACTGACCGTATCCGGAAATTCCATTTTCAGATATCCGCCATCCTCAGACAGCTCCTGCCTGAAACAATCCTCTGTGAAGGTTTCAATCGAATTCACCGTATTCAGCGCCAGCACGGACACTGCTGCGCAGACAAGATCGCTGCCCGCTTCGGCATATTCGGCATGGCCCTCAAAGGAAAATCCTCTGTACTGATGCTCTGACTGCCACACAGTAAAAACGATCATTTTCGTCAACCATTAATCTTTTCAATCTTTACCTGTGTGTACTGCTGTCTGTGACCGTTTTTCTTATGGTAACCCGTCTTTCTCTTGTACTTGTAAACGATGACTTTCTTTGCTTTCGCATTGCAGACAACCGTCGCTGTCACTGTCGCGCCGGCAACATCTGCGCCGACCTTCAGACCATCATCACTTACTGCAAGCACCTGATCAAACGTAACAGTCTCTCCAGCCTCCACTCCAAGCTTCTCTACTCGAATGATATCGCCCTCGGCTACTTTGTACTGTTTACCACCTGTTGCAATAATTGCGTACATATGGCACACCTCCTGTCTATCATTACTCGCCAAATACGGTGACCGACTGCGCGGTACTTCAACCTCTTTGTGCGGCATACTGGTCTATCATAACACACGATTTAAACTGCGTCAATTCCTTTTTCGTCTTTTAACTGTTCTTTTTTGACGCATCATCGGAAGAGGCACCGTACGGTTCCCCATAGGGTGAGCCGTAGTATTTCCCATACTTTCCGTACTTTCCGTATTTTCCATATTTCCCATAATAGGAATTTTTCGAATAGTCAACCTTATTCAAAACAACACCAAGGATCGGCGTATTGGTTTTCTCCAGTTGCTGCTTAATGTCCTGTTCGAAACGGTAGCTGTTCCAGCCTTCCTCAATCACTATGATTGAACCATCGCATTTGCTGGC
Source organism: Lachnospiraceae bacterium (assembly GCA_021200475.1). GTDB lineage: Bacteria > Bacillota > Clostridia > Lachnospirales > Lachnospiraceae > Choladousia. The sequence continues at coordinate 9,629 of JAJQGP010000146.1, read as the reverse complement.
AATAATCGCGCTGTCCACTACGCTGCCAAGTGGCGGGGAGTCGATAAGAATATAATCATAGCTCTCTCTGAGCGCCGCCAGCATATGGTCAAAGTAGCTGCTGCTCAGAAGCTCAGATGGGTTGGGCGGAACCGGGCCTGCAAACGCAATATAGAAATTAGGAACATTCGTCTGACAGATAATATCAACCAGCGAAGCCTGTTTCGAAAGGAAATGCGTCAGTCCCTTCATATTACCTGCTACATCTACACGCCCAAGCAGTGCGGATTTTCTCAGATCTGTATCGAGCAAAAGTACCTTCTTCCCAATCTCAGAAAGAGAAATCGCCAGATTCAGGACCACATAGGTCTTTCCCTCGTTCTGTGTACAGGAAGTAAATACAATCGCCTTTTTATCTCCTCCGCAGAACTGAAGATTCGTACGAAGCGATTTGCAGGCCTCTGCGCTGTAATAATTCAATTCCGGTTTTTTGATCTCTATATATTTCATCGATTCAGCCCTTCCTCTTTTTGCTTCCGCGTTCGCGCCTCTTCCGCTGCTTCTTTTCACGCACAAGGGATTCATCCAGCGGCATGGAGCCCAGAACACTGAGTCCCAGATACCTCTCTACATCTTCAGTAGTCTTTACCTTATCATCCAGAATGAAGATCACGATCAGCACGCCAAGCGTTGCCACCATACCAAGGAGCGCCGCAATCAGCACATTCCTCGTAAGGCTCGGACTGGACTTCTCTGTCGGTATATTCGCCTCATCGACGACATTGACCGACTCCAGCTCCATAATCTCTTTAATATGAGTCACCGAAGCCTGACAGATCGCCTGTGCGATATCCCTTGCCATATAAGGGTCCGGATCCGTAACACTGATCGACACAACACGTGTGTCCGACTGCGCCGACACGGTCACCACCGAAAGGAGCTCATCGTAATCCATATCAAGGTCAAGCTGGGCGATCACCGCCTCAATCACCGTCCGGCTCTGAATCATCTCTATGTAGTCCTCAGTCAGATAGGTACTGCTCGTGATATCGCTGCTCGTAACACTGTCCGTCGACTGACGGTTCAACACGTAAATCTTCGCGGTTGACGTATACTGTGGGGTAATAAACCATGCCGTAACAATAAAAGAAAGAATCGAGCATATACCAACAACCAGAATTACATATCCAATCTTGCTAAGTATAAAAGAGACTATTTCCCCAAGGTCTATGGTTATTTCGTCATTGTTTTGTACTTCTGTTTCCATTTTGCCCTCCTGTAAGTAATGCACCCGCCGCAAACCCATTTACAGCTTTCCCGGGTGTTTTTGCTTATAGTTTCCTCCTCCCGATCTCATAACGTCTGCACCTCAGACTTTAACGTACTGATTATATACTCTCTCTCCTCTTTTGTAAAGAATTTATTTTGTAGCACCAGTTTAGAACAGCATCGAAATGAAAGGACAGCCTGTGCAGGTTTACCTGCTAAAGGCTGTATTTTGTTCCTCACATCACTACCGGACTGATCTCCTGCTCTGTCCGGAACGGCATGCCATATTTTTCCGCCCGGATGGCGCGGTACAGATGAGAAGCCGCTACATCCAGGGACCACAGCTGTCTGCCGGGATCCGACAGCTGTTTCTCGGCATGCGCAGCCCTGGAAATCAGAGGCAGTGCGCTTTTTTGTCTGATTTCATGCAAAAGAGGCGCAGCTTCCCGTCGGAAGCCAAGGATATGCGCGTAAAAGACATACCCTTCCCGGCAGAAAGACGCAACGGTTTCTTTCCGGATATCCAGAATAAGGTGCAGCAGGGCGCGGCGAATGCGCGCTTCGGTGATCTGCTTTGTTTTCAGAAGAGCCGTGATCTCGCGGAAGCGTTTCCCTATACACTGGAAGCGCAGACGCCAAACCCGCTCCGCCAGATCTCCGGACAGATCAAAAATGGCATCCAGATTGTCCCTCTCGATCAGCCGGTACGTCAGCAGCAGAAGCAGATCATCCGGGAAAATCGGACAGGTGCCGGCTTCTGAAAACTGGGCGCGGATGCACTCCGGAATATAGCCGTCCAGAGAATGGGCGTCTCCTTTTTCCAGGCATTCCCTGATCGCGCCCGCCGAACAGTACTCGCCGGTCAATGCCTGTTCCGAATAGGAGCTTCCTCTGCGCGGCAGCGGAAGCGGACAGATTCCGGAATGTATTTTTTTCAGTGCCTTACAATATTCAACACCCAGGATGTTGTTGGGCGTCGAAAGCAAAGCGGCCAGCATATTCCGCTCTTTTTTCGCTTCATCGGAAGAATCTTTTGTGTGACCGGTCTCATTCCTGCACACACCGATATAGCGGTTCAGGGCTTCCTCACGTGCCCGCGGAAACGTTAGCCCCTGGCGCAGGCCTTCCCGCAGTGCAAGCCGATAGGACTCCGGCTCCTCTAGTAAAATCTGCGCGATTGTCTGGAAGCTTCCGCAATCCATTGCCGCGGATAATTCTGCACTCCCGGAAGCTTCGACCGGCTCCGCACCAAAGCAAAGCGTATCAACGACTCCCAGGCCATCCAGCAGACGAACAGCGCCCTCCGCAAAATATTCCGCACTGCCCGTCGCATAACAGACGGGCAATTCGATCACCAGATCTGCGCCGCAGCGCAGCGCCATTTCCGTGCGGGTATATTTGTCAAAAATGGCCGGAGTTCCGCGCTGCACATAATCCGGGCTCATCACAACCACCGCAAAATCCGCGTCTGAAAGCTCTTTTGCCTTCCGGAGATGGTATTCATGTCCGGTATGAAACGGGTTATACTCCGCTATAATTCCGACTGTGCGCATGGATCATTACTCCGAATTTATCTTAGTTTTTAAAACTGTGGATCGGTGCCGGGATTCTGCCTTCGCGGCGGATGAAGGCTTCACATGAGAACGAATTGACCGGCATAATCGGCGCATAGCCCAGCAGGCCGCCAAACTCTACCATATCACCGACATCTTTTCCGATCACGGGAATCAGGCGGACCGCCGTGGTTTTCTGGTTTACCATACCGATGGCCATCTCATCTGCGATGATGCCGGAAATCGTTGATGCGCTCGTACTGCCTGGAATCGCGATCATGTCAAGGCCAACCGAGCAGACGCAGGTCATCGCTTCCAGTTTTTCCAGAGAAAGTGCTCCGGCCTGTACCGCGTCAATCATTCCCTGGTCCTCACTGACCGGGATAAACGCGCCGCTTAAGCCCCCGACGTAAGAGGATGCCATGACCCCGCCTTTTTTCACCTGATCATTCAGAAGCGCCAGCGCCGCGGTCGTCCCCGGCGCTCCCGCATGCTCCAGGCCAATCTCACAGAGAATATCGGCCACACTGTCCCCGATCGCCGGTGTCGGTGCGAGGGACAGATCAATGATCCCAAATGGAATGCCCAGTCTTCTGGAGGCTTCCTGGGCGACCAGCTGTCCGACACGGGTCACCTTAAAGGCAGTCTTTTTTATTGTCTCGCAAAGCGTCTCAAAATCCGCGCCGCGCACTTCCTCCAGCGCATGCTTTACCACACCGGGACCGCTGACCCCGACATTGATCACAGCATCTCCTTCCGTCACTCCGTGAAAGGCGCCTGCCATGAAAGGATTATCATCCGGCGCGTTGCAGAAAACAACCAGCTTCGCACATCCCAAGGAATCCGCTTCGCTGGTCAGCCTGGCGGTCTCTAAAATCACCTCTCCTAGCAGCCGGACCGCATCCATATCAATGCCGCACTTTGTAGAACCGACATTCACGGAACTGCACACACGCTCTGTCCCGGCCAGTGCCTGCGGTATAGAACGAATCAGATATTCATCCGCCTTTGTCATGCCCTTGGAGACCAGGGCGGAATAACCGCCGAGGAAATTCACCCCCACCTCTTTCGCTGCACGGTCGAGCGTCTGGGCAATCGTCACATAATCCTCCGACGAATGGCACGCGCTGCCGCCCACAAGCGCAATCGGCGTCACAGAAATCCGCTTGTTGACAATCGGAATCCCATACTCGTGCTCGATCTCCTCCCCGGTGGAAACCAGATTTTTTGCCACACTGGTAATTTTCCGGTAGATATTGTCATTCAGCGCGGCCAGATCATCTGTGATACAGTCCAGCAGGCTGATGCCCAGGGTAATCGTCCGGACATCCAGATTCTCCTGCGTGATCATTTTATTTGTCTCGCTTACCTCAAATATATTTATCATGCCATTTCTCCATCCGATCAGATTCGATGCATCATATTAAAAATATCCTCATGCTGGCAGCGAATCGAAACTCCAATCTGCTCCCCCACCTTCTCCAGCTCCTGCGCGATCTGTGCACCGCTCTTTGGCGACTGGGTCGCATCTGTCACCATCATCATATTGAAATACCCCTGAACAATCGTCTGCGAGATATCGAGAATATTGACGTTGTTCTCAGCCAGATACGTGCACACCTTTGCGATAATGCCCACCGTATCTTTTCCAACTACGGTAATGATTGTTTTTTTCATACATGGCTCCTTTTTACTGAATTGTTTTCTGATATCCCCTGTATCTTTATACCGCGATCATCTCTGACGGGCGGTCTCTTCCGGCGATGCGGATCGGGAAATCCGTTCCCTTAAACGGATTATCGCCCAGTGTAATTTCCTCCGTGACTGTCATCAGCGCCAGATCCTCCAGATTGTTTTCCTGGCTCAGATGACCCAGCAGAATTCCCTTCATGTTCTCATGCAGAATCTCACCAACCAGGCGACCGGCATTGTCATTGGAAAGATGCCCTTTCTGTCCGAGAATCCGCTGCTTCAGATAGTAGGGATACCTCCCGACCTGAAGCATATTGATATCGTGATTGGACTCGATCAGAACCGCGTCCAGCTGCTGCAGGTGATCCACGACATAATCATCATAATACCCGAGATCCGTCGCTACCGCAATGCTTTTCCCCTCATGACTGAGCCGATAAGCGACTGGCTCTGCCGCATCATGAGAAACACGGAATGGAAGCACATCCAGATCCTGAATCAGGAAATGCTGATCCGGCGTGACCTCGTGAAACAGGGTCTCATCCACTGTCCCCAGCATATGATTACCGAGCATCTCATTTTTCGTCCCCGCAGAGCAGTATATCGGAATCCCATATTTGCGGGCAAGTACCCCCAGCCCTTTGATGTGATCCGAGTGTTCATGCGTAATCAGGATCGCGTCAATCTCCTCCGGCTTGCGGTCCATCTCTCTCAAACCGGCTACAACCCTCTTTCCACTGATGCCGGCGTCAATCAGTACACTGGTGTGCTCCGTCCCCGCAAAAATGCAGTTCCCGCTGCTGCCGCTGGCTATGCTGCAAAAATTCATCTGTATCAATCCTTATTTATGTATTTGTAGCAATTTCGAACAGCTCCAAAAGGAACAGACAGACTGTGAAGTCTGCAGCCTGCTGTTCTGAATCGCTATGCTCTATGCGGCAATCCTTTTTACAAAATATGCCCCAGACTTTTGCATACTACCACAAAATGCGGGAACAATCAATTCCATTTTTACGCATTACGGTACGATTCTATTGTACACTTTGGAAAAAGTTTTTTTATTCTTTCATCGATCTGGGCGCAGGTACACGTCATATCCTCCCTGCTATTGTCAATCACCACCTGACAGCGGCGGCGGAATTCTTCTTCCCTCAGCTGGTTTTGCATGATCTGACGTATCTTTTCCGGGGAATACCCCCGTGATCCCATCAGACGCTTCGCGCGGGTCGACTCATCCGCATAGATATACCAGACTTCATCGCAAATGTCATCATAGTGATCCTCCAGAAGCAGTGCTGCCTCGATCACGAGAAAGTCTTCCGCCAGAGTCTGTGCGCGAAAGGAAGCGATTTCCTCCAGAATCCGCTTTTTCACCGCCGGATGAACAATTGCGTTCAGCTGTTCCATTTTTTTGCGGTCCGCGTAAACGATGGCGCCCAGCCGTCCCCGGTCAATGGTACCGTCTTCCGCCAGAATTTCATTGCCAAATGTCTCAATAATGTGCTTCCAGCAGAGCTCTCCCGGCTGCTGTACCAGGTGCCCAATCCGATCTGCCTCCAGAATGCGAGCACCGTATTGTTTCCTTAGATAGGAAAGGACCGTACTTTTCCCGGCTCCGACCCCGCCGGTGATGCCCAGAACCTTTCCGTTTTCTTCGCAGCAGCAATTTCCGTCTTTATTTTGCCTCATACCAGTTCTTCCCATCGTGAATATCCACTTCCAGCCGCACGCGAAGCTGCGCCGCGTTCTGCATTTCGCGCACCATGATCTCCCGCACCTCATCCTGCTCCTCTATTGCGGTTTCCACCAAAAGCTCATCGTGTACCTGAAGAATCAGCCTCGATTTCATCTTCCGGCTGTGCAGACAGGCATTCACCCGATTCATCGCGATTTTGATAATATCAGCAGCGGTGCCCTGAATCGGGGCATTCATGGCGACTCTCTCGCCAAAGGAGCGCTGCATAAAGTTGGATGACTTCAGCTCAGGCATCGGGCGGCGGCGGCCAAACATGGTCGTCACGTAGCCGTCTCTTTTGGCGTCCGCCACAGACTTGTCCTGAAACTGTTTGATTCCCGGGTAGGTTTTAAAGTATTGCTCGATGTATTCCTTTGCCTCCTTTTGCGTAATGCTCAGGTTCTGGCTGAGGCCAAACGAGCTGATGCCATAGACAATGCCAAAATTTACCGCTTTTGCATTGCGGCGCAGCTGCGGTGTCACCTCCTCCGGAGCGACATGAAAAACCTTCGCGGCAGTAGCCGTATGGACATCCTGCGCCTCCTGATAGGCCTGGATCAGATCCTCATCGTTTGAAAAATGTGCCAGCACACGCAGCTCAATCTGGGAATAATCAGCGTCCAGAAATACGTAACCGTCATCCGGCACAAACACCTTGCGGATCAGGCGCCCCAGCTCCATGCGGATCGGAATATTCTGCAGGTTCGGGTCTGTACTGCTGATCCGACCGGTCGCGGTGATCGTCTGATGAAATTTTCCATGAATTCTGCCGTCGCTGGAAATAAAATTTGCCAGTCCGTCCGCGTAGGTCGATTTGAGCTTTGTCATCTGGCGGTACTCCAGGATATCCGATACGATCGGGTAATCCGGCGCAAGCTTATCCAGCACATCCGCCGCCGTGGAATAACCGGATTTCGTCTTTTTCACATGCGGAAGCTGAAACTTTTCAAAAAGGATCACACCGAGCTGCTTCGGGGAATTGATATTAAACACCTCGCCCGCCTGTTCATAAATGGAAGCCTCCAGTTCCTCAATGCGTCCGGTCAGCTGTTCCCCATAATGCTTTAGTTCCTGTGCCTGCACGCGAACCCCCGCGCGCTCCATATCTGCAAGCGTAAAGACCAGCGGCATCTCTATGTCATCAAACAGAGACTTCATGCCCATCGATACCAGCCGCTCTTCCATCACCGGACAGGCTTTCCGGAGAACCAGCGCCAGACGGCAGGCCCAGGAGAGAGATTCGTCCGGTTTTTCTTCCATTGCCTGTGTCAGGGAGTTTTTCCCAAAAAGCTCCGTGCGGGAAGGAATCATCCAGTCCAGATATTCCTTTGCAATATCCTGATCGTCATAGCTGTCCTTGAGCGGGTTCACCAGATAAGCTGCGATGGCCGTATCAAACAGACTGCACCGCGTCTCTTTCTCCACACTGGAATCGGCCTTCGGAAGCGGGAATCCAGGCATATCCGTATTCAAATATGGCAGCTGTTCTTTCAGATGCAGGGTAACGGATCTGCCTCCGGCCGCAATCAGTTCTGAAAGCTTTGCACACAGATACTCCTTCGTCAGGAAACCGCAGCACTCCAGAAAGGCAGCTTCCCCCTCCGCACCGCAAAGAGCGATTCCCAGAAAAGACTCCCCTTCTGTCAGCAGATAAAAAGCGTTCGTGCCTCCGCTCAGCCGGGAAAACAGAGCTTCCGCCTCATTCAGATCACGGACCGCACAAAAATGCTCCGTCTCCCCGGGCTTCTCCTCCTCTACATGAAAACGGCCAAGTAAATTTTTGAACTCCAGCCTGCGGCAGAGCTGCAGCGCGTCTGCGGTGTAAAGAACGCCCAGTCTGGCCTCTTCTTTTTTCAGCTCCAGCGGTGCGGCAAGATCAATCGTAGCGAGCACCTTACTCATCTGCGCCAGATCATAATGCTCCCGCAGCGCGTTGCGCGCCCGCGCCGGCGTAATCTCTTCGATGTGCGCATATGCCTCCTCGATCGAGCCAAACTGCGCGATGAGCTTTGTCGCCGTCTTCTCTCCGATACTCGGTACGCCCGGAATATTATCCGACGCGTCCCCCATCAGCGCCTTCACGTCGATGAATTCCGTCGGGGTCACCTGATAGCGCTCCTTCACATCCTTCGCGTAATAATCCTCGATCTCCGTCCCGGTCGCCTTTGTCTTGGGAATCCGCACCAGAATATCATCCGTCGCCAGCTGCAGAAGGTCCCGATCGCCGGAAAGAATCGTCACAGAAAGGCCCTCTTCCTGCATTTGCCTGGATACCGTCCCCAGAATATCGTCCGCCTCATACCCGGGAAGCTCAAGCACCGGAATCTCCATCGCCCGCAGCATTTCTTTCATCAGAGGCACCTGTTCGTGCAGCTCCTGCGGCATAGGCTTGCGTGTTCCCTTATACTCTGCGTACATCTTATGGCGGAAGGTCGGCTCCTTGCGGTCAAACGCCACCGCCGCATAGGATGCCTGCTCTTCCTCAAAAACCTTCAGCACAATATTCAGAAAGCCATAGACTGCGTTCGTGTGCAGTCCCTCACTGTTTGTAAGATCCGGCAAACCGTAAAATGCCCGGTTCAAAATGCTGTGCCCGTCTATCAGGACCATTTTCTCTTTCTTCTCCGACATCTGCTGTCTCCTCTTCCACATCATCGTCATACAGGTCGGTCCGTATTAGGGCCGCGATTCTTCCGCTCACTCTGCGTCCGGCTCTGTCTCACCGTCTGCGGTGCGGGCCACTCCTGTCTCCATTTCATCCGTCCCGGAAACGGACATCTCCGATTCCGTCTCCGTCAGCAATTGTTCCGCGGTATCCCCCCGCTCCTGCATATACAGGCGAAGGATCGCGCGCTCAAAAATACTGTCCGCGGCCAGTCCCTGTTTCATCTGAACGCCCGTATAAATACTGAGAATCAAAAGCACTTCCGCTACCGTCAGAACAACCACATGAAAAATCCTGGAAGCCTTCCTGCGAAAAATACTGCGTTTTGCAGAACGGATGTCCTCAGCAAGCAATTTTTTAAAATCATATTCATCGTGGGCGCCGGTGTCAATCGCGACGATCGCTTTGTAAACCATGAAGTAAGTATCCAGCTCTTCCATACAGTCTTCACAGGATTCTACATGATTCAGAAATGCTTCCATCTCACGCTCCGACAGTTCTTTTTTCACAAATGGCACGACCATGCGCCTGGCTTCATTGCATTTCATCGCGCACCCTCTCTCTGCATGTGGCGACCGTATCAGCCTGATACGATTTCCACCCCATCCGTTGCTTCCATTTCGTTTCCTATGGCGAAAGGATACCACAAAAGGTGTTTTTATTCAACGCCAATTTAACGGCTGGACGGCGTAAATCTACTGTAGGAATCGTAGTGGCGGAGACCACCAGAAATGCA
>JAJQGP010000131.1 GCA_021200475.1 Lachnospiraceae bacterium | reverse complement strand
AGCGACGACCGAAGCGGAGCGTAGACCTGCGGCCTGCTGTTCTGAATAGTTACCATATAGTAGTCTACAGGTTACGGTTTCACCTGACGGAGCAGGCAGCTGTGGGAACCGGGAAGGTACGGAGCAGCTGCGGGCTGCGGGTGCCCTGACGGCCGCAGCCAAATGGCGAACCGGATATGTATGAATGGAGGCAGACCGCTTGCGCTATCTGGAAATTGCAGGGAGAAGGCCGCTTTGCGGCGAATTGACGATACAGGGGTCAAAGAATGCGGCGCTGCCGGTTCTGACGGCCTGTCTGTTGGGGGATGGCCCATGCATCATCGATAATTGCCCGCAGATTCAGGATGTGGAGGATACGCTCGCGATCCTTCGAATGCTTGGATGCAAAACAGAGCGTACCGGCCATACCGTCTCGGTTGACGCGTCCGGAGTGGAAAGGATTGCGATTTTCGGCGCGGAAGCGGAAAGAATCCGTTCTTCTGTCTTGTTTTTAGGGGCGCTTCTTGGTAGAATGGGAGAAGCGGCGCTTCCCTACCCGGGAGGGTGCGCGATCGGCAGCCGTCCGATTGATTATCACCTGCGTGCGCTGGAGAAGCTGGGCGTGCGGTTTTCAAAGAGCTCTGCATCCGGCACGTCAGGCGGCGCTTCTTTCCGTGAGGCGGAGGGCTCTGACGGAGAAGATGGTTCGGGTCTGGGCAGTGACGGCATTTACGCAAGCGCGCCGCGGCTGCGCGGGGCCGGGATCCGCCTGCCGCAGCCCAGTGTGGGGCGACGGAAAACACGATTCTCGCGGCGGTTCTCGCCGATGGGGAGACGGTGATTGAGAATGCGGCGCTGGAGCCGGAGACAGGCGAACTCTGCCGCTTCCTGAATCTGCGCGGGGCCAGGATCCGGAGAGAGTGCGGCGGACGAATCCGGATTTTCGGACAACAGACGCTCAGACCGGTGCGCTACCGGCTGGACGCGGACCGCATTGTAGCAGGAAGCTATCTGCTGGCGGGGGCAGCCTGCGGCGGAAGCATTTATTTTCGCAATTTACCGGCTGATCAGCTTTCGGCACTGCTTGCAGTCCTTTCCCGCATGGGGATACCGGTGGCGGAGGATGGCCGGATGTGTGCCGGGGAACGGCCTCTGGCTGTGGGAGATATTGCGACGGCTCCTTATCCCGGCTTTCCGACGGACCTGCAGTCTCCGCTTATGGCGGTTCTTGGCCTTGCGCGGGGAGAGAGCCGGATCTGGGAGCGCATGTTTGAAAATCGATTCCGCACGGCGGCCTGCCTGCGCAAAATGGGCGCGGAGATTACCATAGAAGGCAGCTGTGCGCGGATAAAGGGAACAGCCACCCTGCATGGGGCAGAGGTACGCGCGCCGGATTTGCGCGGCGGCGCGGCTCTGGTGACGGCGGCGCTGGCTGCGTCCGGCCGCTCCAGAATAGAAGGGTACGAATATATTGCGCGGGGATATGAGGATATCTGCCGTGATTTTCAGAGCCTGGGGGCGGAAATCCGCCTGACGGAAGACAGGGATGAAAAGGTTTGGTGAACATATGAGAAAGAGACGAAAACGGATTCTGAAAAATATCGGTATGCTGCTGGCACTGGCGGTTCTGGTGCTGGCAGGCCTGTTCATATTCCGGGTGCGCAATGTGACCGTGTCCGGCAACAGCCGTTACTCTTCAGAGCAGATTGAGGAAGGATTGCTGACCGATTTTTTTTCCAGGAATACGTTATGTCTCTGGTGGACGTATAAAGATGGGAGCATTCCCGATACCATGCCTTATCTGGAGAGTATGGAGATTGCGGTCAATTCTCCTTTTTCCATTACCGTTACAGTCACAGAAAAAGAACTGGTCGGCTATTTTGACACCGGAAGCTATGTGTATTTTGACGACAGCGGCGTGGTTCTGGAGATCACGGATACCATTTACAGTGATATACCGGTCATTACAGGGATCAGCCTCGGGGAAGTGACCCTGTACCAGAAAGCGCCGACAGAGAGCAGCTCTCAGCTCCGCACGATACTGAGTCTGCTCGATCTGCTGAATTATCAGGGGCTGACGGCAAAAGAGATTCGCTTCTCGGATAATTCCGAGATTACCGTGACGATTGGCTATATCGATGCGATTCTTGGTCAGGATGAATATCTGGAAGAAAAAGTGGCCAATTTAAGAGCGATTCTCGACACCATGACCAGTACGACCGCCGGCACACTGCATCTGGAAAACGTGACGGGGAAGAATGAGGACATCGTCTTTTCCCCTTCCGATGAGGTGATCGAAGAGACCGAGACCGAAACAGAAACGTCAGAAGACGACAGCTCGGAGGAAAGCACGGCGGGGGACACCTCTACGCTTGGCGGCGCCGCGACGGACGGCAGCGCGGCCGGCACCACGGACAGCTCCGGAGAGGATGCCGCGGATGGCGGTGCGGGAAGCGACGATGCGGATTCGGCCGACACCGCGGATGATGGCAGCGATGATTCTGCGGACGAAGCGGATGATGCTTCCGATGAGGTGGTTTCCACCGCGGATGTGATGGCCTTCAATTCCAGCGGTCAGCTGCTCCATCATGTATCAATCCAGGACGGCGTAGTGGTAGACTCCAGCGGAAATGCGGTGGATGGCTGCTATGTGAACGAGGATGGAAACATCGTGGACGCTTATCAGAATATCATTGATCCGGTGACCGGGGAAGCGCTGAATCTGCAGTAAGCGTGCCCATTCCGAAAAGCAAATACAGCCTTTCGCAGGTAAACCTGCACAGTCTGTCTTTTTCTTTCGATGCTGTTCTGAACTTTACGAAAAAAAATCAAGAAAAGACTTGATAAATCCGGCGAGAAATTATATTATAGAGTTTAGTATTGTACGCAGAAAGCATACATATACCGGATGTGCCGGACTTGCAAGAAGGAGGAAACACGGTTGTTAGAGATAATGTCAAATGAAACGGAATCCGCTGCGAAGATTATCGTGATCGGAGTGGGCGGCGCTGGAAATAACGCGGTGAACCGCATGGTGGAGGATACGATTGCCGGGGTAGAGTTTATCGGGATCAATACAGATAAGCAGGCACTGCTTCTGTGCAAGGCACCTTCGACGATACAGATTGGGGAGAAAGTGACAAAGGGACTTGGCGCGGGCGCCAGACCGGAGATCGGCCAGCAGGCGGCTGAGGAGAGTACCGAGGAGATCCGCCAGGCGATCCAGGGCGCGGATATGGTATTTGTTACCTGTGGTATGGGCGGCGGTACCGGTACCGGTGCAGCTCCGGTAGTGGCCGGGATTGCGAAGGAGATGGGGATCCTGACGGTCGGCGTGGTGACGAAACCGTTCCGTTTTGAGGCGAAGACCCGTATGAATAATGCTCTGACGGGCATTGAGAAGCTGAAGGAGAATGTGGATACTCTGATTGTGATCCCGAATGATAAGCTTCTGGAGATTGTAGACCGCCGTACGACGATGCCGGAGGCATTGAAGAAGGCGGATGAGGTATTGCAGCAGGCGGTACAGGGCATCACAGACCTGATCAATCTGCCGGCTCTGATTAACCTTGACTTTGCGGATGTGCAGACGGTTATGAAGGATAAGGGCATCGCGCATATCGGGATCGGCCAGTCCAAGGGCGACGACAAGGCGCTCGAGGCAGTGAAGCAGGCGGTATCGAGTCCGCTGCTGGAGACGACGATCGCGGGTGCGAGCCATGTGATTATCAATATTTCCGGAGATATCTCCCTCATCGACGCGAACGACGCGGCAAGCTACGTGCAGGAGATGACGGGCGACGATACGAATATTATTTTTGGTGCGATGTACGACGACACCTACGCAGATGAGTGCAGCATCACGGTGATTGCGACCGGACTGGAGGATACCAGCGGCGCCAAGCAGGACAGGCCTGTGAGACGGAATTATTCGTCCACGACCTCGACCTCCTCCCGCAGAGAAACGTCCACCGGTCCTTCGGCCTTCCCAAAGATGCCGAATAACGTATCTCCGATCCGCAGCTCGTCTTCGTCCACCTCGACGCGCGTGCCGACCGGAAAGGTGCAGGAGAAGGATATCCAGATTCCGGATTTCCTGCGGAGAAGCTGATGAAACTGAATACATGAATCAAAAGAGGGCTGCCCTGGCAGCCCTCTTTATGCGCAGGGCTGCGAGAGGTCTTTTCCGGCTATCGTCGGACGCAGCCCGCGCGGGTGAGCAGGACTCGGCAAGCCGCCTCCTGCTCGACACGGCCGCGCAGGGAATATTTCTGACTAACGCCAGAAGCGGGTCTACGCTGCCGTTACGGTCGTTGCTAAACGAGCGCCACTGGCGCTCAGCAACGGACGCAGCGCGAGAATCACGCTTCCGGATTGTTGAAATACTTTGCGCGGATCGCCTCGACGGGCATATCCTGTCCAGTCCAGATGCGGAACGCGGCTTCCCCCTGGTAGAGGAGCATATAGAGGCCGTTTGAAGTGCGGCAGCCGATTTTGTCCGCTTCTTCGAGCAGCCGGGTGCGGCGCGGATTATAGATGATATCGGATACGGTCAGCTCCGGATGCAGACAGGAGAGATCGGCGATCGGCAGCCCCTCTGTGTGCGGAGCCATTCCCACGGAGGTCGCGTTGGTCAGCAGAGAGCTGCCCTCCAGCGCCTGGCGGACGGCGGCCGGATCATTGAGGTCTGTCACGTCTGCTTTACAGGAGGTTCCGGCATTGATCTGCTCCGCGAGCCGGATCGCGTTCGGGAAGGAACGGCCATTTTTCCGGTTCAGAATGTGCAGGACGGGCACACCGCTAAGAGCAGCCTGGACCGCGATGGAGGAGGCAGCGCCGCCCGCGCCGAGCAGACTCATCGCTCCGCTGGTAAAGTCATAGCCGATGTTTTGCATGGAATGGATATAGCCGACCCCGTCTGTATTATAGCCGACCAGCCGGCCGTTCTCATTTTTGACGGTGTTGACCGCGCCGATCATCCGGGCTGCGTCGGAAATGGCGTCGAGGTGTTCCATGACGCGCTCCTTGTCCGGCATGGTCAGATTAAAGCCAAAGACATTCATGTCGCGGAGAATCCGCACCATGGTGCCCAGATCGGTATAACTGGTGTCAAAGCACAGATAGACATAGTCGATGTCCAGAAGCCGGAAAGACTCGTTGTACATAGCGGGAGAGATACTGTGAGCCACTGGCGAGCCAAGCAGGCAGCCGAGGCGTGTGTGACCGGAAATTTGCATGGGATGATGCCTCCTGATATTTTTTTGGACTGGTACAGATGGAGGAAGCGGCGTTCACCGTCTGTTACAGGTCACACCTCGACCAGAGTTACCTTATTTTGTAACAGTTCAGACCGAAGCGGAGCGTAGACCTGCGGCCTGCTGTTCTGAATCGTTACGTTATTTTAATCTCTGCAGGTGTGAACAGGAACTGCCGTTTCAGAGCTCGGCATCTGACAAGGATGAAATCTACAGCTATCACTATATCACAGGAGGGGCGGGATGGGCAAGCCTCTCCCCGGTGAAAAAGAAGAAAAGAGGAGGAGAAAAATCTTGAATTATCATACAATTACAGTTCGCACTCTTACCCTGGGAGATGGGCGCCCCAAAATCTGTGTCCCGATCACCGCGCGTAACCAGGCGGAGCTGGGAGAGCAGCTGTTGAAGGTCCGGGCGGTTCCCTGTGACATGGTAGAGCTGCGCGCGGATTATTATGAGGGAGACCCGATCGGGGAGCTGACTGCGCTGCGTGAGCAGATGCCGGAGCTGCCGCTTTTGTTCACCTTTCGCACGAAGGCGGAGGGCGGAGAGCGCGCGATATCACTGGAGGAATACGCTGCGCTGAATCGCCGGGCAGCCGCCGCCGCGGACCTGATTGATCTGGAATATCATCTGGGCATGGAATTTCTGCGGGGACTCTGCCGGGAATTACAGGAGAGCGGAGCAAAAGTGATCGCTTCGTTTCATGATTTTCAAAAGACCCCGGAGGCGGATGCCCTGGTTCAGCTTCTCTGCACCATGCAGGAGCTGGGCGCGGATGTGACGAAGGCAGCAGTGATGCCCCAAAAGGATGAGGACGTATGGACACTTCTGCGGGCGGCGGCAGAGATGAAAGAACAGTATGCCGACCGGCCTTATATTATGATGTCCATGGGCCGTCTGGGCGGGATCAGCCGCCTGGCCGGGACGCTGACCGGGTCCGCTGTGACCTTTGCGACCGCTGCGGCCTCCTCTGCGCCGGGCCAGATGGACGCCAGACTGGTGGCGAGCGTCCTGGCAGCGCTGGAAGAGTGACTGTTACTGGCGGCGAGCGCCCTGGCAGTGCTGGGAAAGTGACCGTTACTGGCGGCAAGCGTCCTGGTAGCGCTGGAAGAATGATCGCGACCGGTCACAATCCGATAAAAGTTGAAAACGCAGTGATTACAGGTATCCGGTCGAAAGATGCTCCTTTCTGTCTTATTTTCATAGAGAATGTCGTAAAAAAAATCGAATAAGCCCCCTGGTTTTGACAAAATGTGAACCCTCCGCGGAGTATACTGGCAACAGATACGGCCGCGGAGTTTTTTTCGGTATGCAAAAAACGGTAACAATTCAGAACCGCAGGCCGCAGACCGCCTGCCGCTCTGAGTGATTACAAAAAGGCTGTTTCGGAGTTACTGGTCACACCTGTAAGGGTAAAATAACGTAAATCTGGTCAAGGCGAGACCTGTAACGTTTCGGGGGATGCGGATGTATTATGAAATCTACATAGATCAGTTTTTTCTGGAACAGTTTATCAGCGGATATCTGCTGCTTCTGGCGGCCGGAAAGCTCTGTCGGCTCTCCTTTTCCCGGGCCAGACTGGTTCTGGCAAGTCTGGCCGGGGCAGCCTGTATGTCAGCGCTGATCTGCCTTGGATGGCTGAGGCTGTATCCGCTCGGGTTCTTTGCCGCGGCTGCCGCTGCGTTTTGGAGAAGGCCCCTGCGAAAGGAGTGGCGCAGCAACTGGAACGCTTCCCTCTGTCTTCTGGCAGTCACCGTCTTTTTTGGCGGAGCGCTGGAAGCGCTGACGGCTCTGCTGCCGCTGCCGCTGCTGGCGGCCGTTTTCGCGGCATACGCAGCGGTGGCTGTTTTCTCCGGTCTTGCGCGGGCGAAGCTCCGGGAAACCGAAAATGCGGCGACGGTACGAATCTGTCTGGAAGGACAGAGCCTGGTCCTGGAGGGACTTCTCGACACGGGCAATCTTCTCACGGAGCCGCTGACCGGCCGTCCGGTCAGCATTGCGGAGGAAAAAGCCTTCGTTTCCCTGCTGGAAGCCGGCTGGGAGGAGCGCCGGGGGTTCTGCCTCGTTCCCTATCACAGTCTCGGAACCGACAGCGGCTGGCTGCGCGGCGTAACCTGCGACGAGATGACGGTGACCATGCGGCGCGGCAGCCGCGTGATCCGGCGTCCCCTGATTGCACTTTACGATGGAAACGTGAGTGCCGGACACGGGTACGCGATCATTCTGCATCAGGAGCATGCGCCGTGAAAAAGGATGCACACAGACTGAAGTGGCTCAGAGAATGCAAATTGGTCAGGGTGTGACCGGTAAAGCCCGGCAGTCCGCGTCTGGCGCAGAGGAAAATGGCTTGCGTCGTTTACAAAAAATCAGAAAAGAGGAGTAGTATTTTATGGTTGTAAAGATGGCAGTTCCACAGCGTTTTCATTTTAAGATGGCAGCCGGGGCGGCGGAGGTGCTTTTTCCCCATCCGGGAGACAGCCATTATATCGGTGGCTCGGAGGTGCTTCCGCCGCCGCTGAACCAAGAGGAAGAGCGGACTCTTCTTTCGGCCATTGGCCAGGAAGACGACCAGCGTGCGAGAAAGGAACTGATCGAACACAATCTTCGGCTTGTCGTATACATAGCGAAAAAATTTGACAACACAGGCGTCGGCGTGGAAGACCTGGTATCCATCGGTACCATCGGTCTGATCAAGGGAATTAATACCTTCAATCCGGAGAAAAAAATCAAGCTGGCCACCTATGCCTCCCGCTGCATCGAGAATGAGATTCTGATGTACCTGCGGCGGAACAGCAAAACAAAAATGGAGGTCTCGATTGAGGAGCCGCTGAATACGGACTGGGACGGGAATGAGCTTCTTCTGTCGGACATTCTGGGGACGGACGAGGACGTGATCTCGCGCGATATGGAGACGGAGGCAGAATACCGGGTACTCCAGAACGCCATCAGCAAGCTCTCCAGGCGGGAGCAGACCATTGTCTGCCTGCGCTTCGGGCTCAACACAAAGGACGGGCAGGAAAAGACACAGAAGGAAGTCGCTGACCTGCTGGGTATCTCGCAGTCCTACATTTCCCGTCTGGAAAAGCGGATCATCAAAAGGCTGCGGTGCGAGATCACCAGGATGGATGCCCTTCCCCGCTGAGGAAACAGCTGGCATTGCCCCATGCGGTGAGGATGCCGGAAGCAGCCGGTATAGGTCTGCGCGGTGAGGATGCCGGAAGCAGCCGGTATTGGCCTGTGCTGTGAGGATGCAGGGAACACCTGCGGTATGGGCGCTTTCGTTGCTGCTGTCAAGGCCGGAAATTTTTTTTATTTTCGCCGGAGCGCGCATAGTCGCGCCGCAAAAAGTGAATCATTCTATCAGGGACAAACGTCGGGGATGACTTCTGGGAATCCCTGACAGGAACTGGAGGATGATTCACATGGCATTTACGAAGGTGGAAATTTGCGGCGTCAATACCTCGCGCCTTCCGATCCTGACGAGTGAGGAAAAGGAATTTTTATTTGAACGGATTCAAAAGGGCGATGAAAATGCGAGAGAGCTGTATATCAAGGGAAACCTGCGGCTGGTTCTCAGCGTGATCCGGCGGTTTTCCAACAGCAATGAGAACGTGGATGATCTTTTTCAGATTGGCTGTATCGGACTGATGAAGGCGATCGATAACTTTGATACCGGCCAGAATGTCAAATTTTCGACCTATGCGGTGCCGATGATTATCGGGGAAATCCGCCGCTATCTGAGAGATAACAATTCCATCCGGGTCAGCCGTTCTCTTCGCGATACAGCGTACAAGGCAATCTACGCGAGAGAAACCTATACAAAGCAGAACCAGCGGGAGCCAACGGTCAATGAGATCGCAGATGAGATCGGCATTTCCAGCGAGGAGATTGTCAATGCGCTTGACGCGATTCAGAGTCCGCTGAGTCTGTACGATCCGGTTTACACGGAAGGCGGGGATACGCTCTATGTGATGGACCAGATCAGCGATAAGAAAAACCGCGAAGAAAACTGGGTCGAGTCGATTTCCCTGCGCGAGGCGCTGGAACGGCTGCCGGAGCGCGAAAAACATATCGTTGAGCTGCGCTTTTATGAGGGAAAGACGCAGATGGAGGTCGCCTCCGAAATCGGCATCTCTCAGGCGCAGGTGAGCCGTCTGGAAAAGAATGCGCTGAAGTCGATGCGCAGCTTTCTGAATGCATAAAACAGACTGCTACTCGCATTTTTGCCGCACCTTCTCCTCATCGACTTCAACGAGGATGATATCGGCGCCGATGCGGACGATGCAGCGCCAGGGAATCACATATTCGTATTCCCGGCCGAGAAACCAGCACAGCTTCCCTTCCCCGGGCAGGATCAGGGAGAGGATGCAGCCGGTGTGGGGGGTCAATTTCCAGGTCGCTGACACAGCCGAGGGTACGGCAGGTGCAGACATTGATGACCTCCTTCTGCCGCAGGCCGTGATAGCGCAAGGGCGGCGGCGGAGAGGGCAAAGGATCGTTCATGGCAGAGCTCCGGAGGATTCCTTTCTTTCATTGTATGTTTATTGTTCTGAACTGTTACCAAATACAGCCTTTAGCAGGTAAACCTGCACAGGCTGTGTTTTCATTTCGATGCTGTTCTGAACTGTTACCAAAAATCTTAAGAAAACATTTCCGTGACAGATCGCTGATATGCGATTATACTATGTATAAATAAAAGGGCGGTTTTGAACGTAAGCCTGCCTGCTCATTCTGTTTTAGGAGATGTCAAAATGAGGATGAAGAAAGAATGGACATGGAATGAAAAAAAGCTGGCCGCGGCGGTTGCTTTCTGGTTTCTGGCGATCGTCTGTCTGGGCCGTGTGAACGGGAGAAACGTGCTCGCGGAGGAGGCCGGGACCGATCTTCTTGGCGGGGCGAACAGCACTTTGACGGCGGATGGTTCTGCAGCCGGACAGAGCCGGACGGGAGAGTCTGCCGCGGAGGATGAGGCTATGACGGAAGAAGAAGAGACGCCGGGCACTTACACGATGGCAGAGGGCTGGTGCCTGGATGAGGAACTGAGCACGGACGATACAGAGGTGTACCGGCTGGAGTCCACAGAAGAAGGGCAGGAGACTTCCACCATTTCCTGCAGCTATATGGAGACGAATTATTCCCGGCAGGACTATGAGCAGCTGCGGGAGATGCTGACGAACAATCTCATCTATGGCAATGTGAATGCACAGATCACGACCAGCGCGGTATATACGCTTTCGATGGATTACCTCTATATTGTCCTGGTGGATGATTCCTCCGAGGACTACTGCGATATTTACCATTACGTGGTGGGAGATTACCAGTGCTTCTGCGTGCAGGTGAGAGAGTACCGCGCGGAAGAGAGTCTGGCGGAAGAGCAGGAGTCGGATACGCCCCGCGAGGTCGGGCAGGCGGTAGCGGAAGGCTTTGTGTGGAAGGAGTGAAGCTGCCGGGCGTATTGGATTTCAGGATTGGAAAAAGGACAAAGAAAAACAGGAGAGGATGCTTGCGTCCCCTCCTGTTTTCGATTTTTATCCCATAATCGCCGTTACTTCATAATGTGTCTTGCCTTCTGCAAACGGTACGACGTTTCCTTCGATCTCCTGGCCGTCTACGATGAGCTTTGCGATGCCCTTCTGGACGTTGTCCGGGTTCTCTACGCGGATGTCGTAGGTCGCGCCGCGGAAGCTTCTGCTGATGGTGAAGTCGCCAAAGCCTTCCGGTACGCACGGGTCGATGCCGAGACCGTCAAACTGCGGCTGGATGCCGAGGATGGCCTGTGAGACGTCGACGAAGGTCCAGGCGGCGGTGCCGGTCAGCCAGCTGTTCTTGGCTTCGCCATGCCGCGGAGCGTCCGCGCCGGCTACCATCTGGGAGTATACGTACGGTTCAGTGCGGTGGATCTCGCTGATGTCCTCGATGTAGGCCGGGCAGGTCTTGCGGTAAATCTCAAACGCGCGGTTTCCGCGGCCGACTACGGTCTCGGCGATGGATACCCACGGGTTGTTGTGGCAGAAGATGCCGGCATTCTCCTTGTATCCGGGCGGATAAGAGGAGACCTCACCAAGGTTCAGGTAATATTTTGTGTATGCAGGCTGCAGGAGCATGATGCCGTATTTGGTATCGAGGCGTTCTTTTACGGAGTCGAGGGCTTTCACTGCCTGCCCCTCCTCTACGCCGATACCGGCCATCACACAGAAGCCCTGCGGTTCGATGTAGATCTGGCCTTCTTCGCACTCTTTGGAGCCAATCTTCTGGGACTGTGTGTCATAGGCGCGGATGAACCACTCGCCATCCCAGCCGGCGGTGAGTACTGCGTCATACATCGCCTGTACTTCCTTCTCTGCCGAAGCGGCCAGGTCGTCCTTTCCGAGGCGGCGGCAAAGCTCCGCGTACTCACGGCCGTACTTGACAAACATACCGGCGATGAAGACGGACTCTGCGACCGGTCCCTCAGAAGGTCCGGTGGTCTGGAAGGATTCGCCCGGTGTGTCGGAGAAGCAGTTCAGGTTCAGGCAGTCATTCCAGTCCGCGCGGCCGATCAGAGGCAGGTCATGCGGACCTTTGTGAGTCACGATATAGTTGAACGAGCGGGTCAGATGCTCAAAGAGCGGGACCGCGGTCGACGCATCGTTGTCGAACGGAACCATCTCGTCGAGGATGGAGTAGTCACCGCTTTCTTTTATGTAAGCAGAGGTACCGGCGATCAGCCAGAGCGGGTCGTCGTTGAAGCCGCTGCCGATGTCCATATTGCCCTTCTTGGTCAGCGGCTGATACTGATGGTATGCGCTGCCGTCCGCGAACTGCGTGGAGGCGATATCAATGATGCGCTCCCGCGCGCGCTCCGGGATCAGGTGCACGAAGCCGAGCAGATCCTGGCAGGAATCACGGAAGCCCATACCGCGGCCGGTGCCGGATTCATAGTAGGAAGCCGAACGGGACATATTGAAGGTCACCATGCACTGATACTGGTTCCAGATGTTGACCATGCGGTTGACCTTTTCGTCTTTGGACTCTACATGGTATTTGGAAAGCAGGCTCTCCCAGTACGCGTTGAGTGCAGCGAAGGAAGCCTCTACCTTTTCTTTTGTGTCAAAGCGGGCGATCAGCTCTTTGGCCGGCGTCTTATTGATGATGCCGGGAGCTTCCCATTTCTGGTCGTTCGGGAGCTCTGCGTAGCCGAGCAGGAAGACGATATTTTTCTCTTCGCCCGGGGCAAGTGTCACATCGATCTGGTGCGCCGCGATCGGATACCATCCGCTGGCGACGGAATTCTCACAGGTGCCATTTTCTACCGCCGCGGGATTCGACGCGTCACGGTAGGCGCCGATGAAGCTGTCACGGCTGGTATCAAAGGAAGCGACCGGAGCGTTCACGGCAGAGTAAGCGTAATGATTGCGGCGCTCGCGGTACTCCGTCTTGTGGTAAATTACAGAATCGACGATCTCCACCTCGCCGGTGCTCAGATTGCGCTGGTAATTGGTCATATCGTCCACCGCGTTCCAGAGACAGAACTCGATGTAGGAAAAAAGCTTCAGGGATTTGGTCTCGCCGGAGGTATTCTTCAGCGTGAGAGAATTGATCTCACAGGAGGCATCCATCGGAACAAACGCAAGCAGATCCGCGCTGACGCCATTTTTTGCCGAAAGAAAACGGCTGTAACCGATGCCGTGGCGGCATTCATAGGAGTCCAGGTCGGTCTGCGTCGGCTTCCATCCGGGATTCCAGACAGTGTCTCCGTCTTTGATGTAGTAATATTTGCCGTTCATATCGTAGGGAACGTCATTGTAGCGGTAACGGGTGATGCGAAGGAGCTTTGCGTCCTTATAGAAGCTGTAGCCGCCGCAGGTGTTGGACACCAGGGAAAAGAAGTCATTGCAGCCCAGGTAGTTGATCCAGGGCAGCGGCGTCTTCGGAGTGGTGATGACGTATTCGCGGTTCGCGTCGTCGAAGTAACCAAATTTCATAATTATTCTCTCCTTTTGTGGTTTTATCCCCGCGCAATCACGATAAATATGCCTGCACGGGATGAAAACGATTAAGTAAACCCCCGAAACCAGATTCAACATTAATCAGACCTAGTATATCCCATATTTTCTGGAAAAGCAACCATTATTTTGATTTGCGTGCGTTCGAAATCCCTTTCGGGGAGAAAAGGCGTTTTACGAAACTTTTTGAAAAAAATAATTGACAAATCTACGAAATTATCCTTGAATTTTTCGGAAATAGTAGTAAAATAGGGGATATCAATAACGAAAACGTTTAAGTAAATGTGGGACGGATCAGTGGTTCTGCCAATGACCTGGCAATCCGACGGAAGAAGCGGAATAGGGGGGTCAGCGGCGTTCGCCTGACGAAGCCGGCGGGCCTGGCTGGCGGGATAGGCCGGACAAAGCCGGAAAGCAAAGTCAGAGGGGGAGATTGGGGAACAATCATGGTTTCAATGAAAGATCTGGCGAAGATCTGTGGGGTATCTGTGGCGACGGTCAGCAAGGCGCTGAATGATTACAGCGACGTCGGAGAAGACACGAAGCGGCGGGTCCGCGAGGCGGCGGAGGCGGCCGGATATCTGCCGAATTCCGTCGCCCGCGCGGCGAAGATGAATCGCAGCTGGAATCTGGGGATTCTGTACGAGGATGAGGCGCAGAGTGGTTTGACGCACGATTTCTTCTCTCCGGTGCTGGAGAGCTTCCGGAGGCAGGCAGAGCACAGGGGATATGACATTACCTTTATCAATAAGCATCTGGCGGATCAGCGGATGAGCTTTTTCGAGTATTGCCGCTTTCACCAGGTGGACGGTGTACTGATTGCGTGTACGGATTTTTATAACGCAGATGTGCAGGCACTGATCCGCAGTGATCTGCCGGTTGTGACACTGGATCATGTATTTGACAACCGGATTGCGGTGGTTTCGGACAATGTAAAAGGGATGACGAGCCTCGTCGATTATGTTTGCTCCATGGGGCACAGGAAGATCGCTTACATCCATGGGGCGGATTCCTCCGTTACCCGCAGCCGCAAGGGCAGCTTTTACCGCTCTCTGGCGGAGCATGAGATCGAGATTCCGGACGCGTATATCCGGGAGGCAGACTATCGGGATACCGCCGCTGCCCGCGCGATTACGCGTGAGCTTCTGGAGCTGCCGGATTCGCCGACCTGTATTTTCTACCCGGATGATTACGCGGCCATCGGCGGGATGCGCGCGATCCGGGAAAAGGGACGGAGGGTGCCGGATGATATTTCGATCGTCGGCTACGACGGGATCCCGATTGAACGGATCCTCCGGCCGAGGCTGACGACCATTCACCAGGCGACGGCCGAGATCGGCAAAATCACCGCAGAACAGCTGGTCGGACTGATAGAAAAGCCAAAGACCGCGCTCATTGAGCACATCCTTGTTGCGGGCACCCTGGTAGAAGGGGAATCCGTGAAACGGCTTCCATGAGGGCAGAAGGCGCAGCGAAAAGGAGCTGTGATTGTCTGATAATGCTGCGAATGTGCGCGAACCACATTTATATAGAAAAAACAGAAAAACCCGGCTGCGGGATGGCGGATATGCATTGGCATATCAGAGCAGAAATGCTCGCCAGCCCGCAGCCGGGGTTGTTTATCTGACGAAAAGTTCTCTAAACTTTCCTATCCTGCAAAAATCTTCAAAAAATCAGCACAAACGATCGCAGGCTGTTCTCATCCAAGCAGCGCGGAATCATTGGAAAACTGTTCGCCGCTGACCTGCTCGAACTGATCGAGAAGGTCTTTGACGGTGAGCTTTTTCTTTTCTTCTCCGCGGATGTCGAGGATGATTTTGCCTTCATTCATCATAATAAGACGGTTCCCGTGTGTGATCGCGTCCTTCATGTTGTGCGTGATCATCAGCGTTGTCAGGTGATCGCGGTTCACAATCAGGTCCGTGATCTCCAACACCTTAGCGGCGGTCTTCGGGTCCAGGGCGGCCGTATGCTCATCGAGCAGCAGAAGCTTCGGCTTCTGGAACGTCGCCATCAGAAGGGTGAGCGCCTGGCGCTGTCCGCCGGAGAGCAGGCCGACCCTGGCGGTCATGCGGTCCTCCAGGCCGAGTCCCAGCATGGCGAGCAGCTCTTTGTATTCGGCGCGCTCCTGTTTCGTAATGCCGGGGCGCAGCAGACGCACCTTGCCGCGGCGCTCTGCGAGCGCCAGATTCTCCTGTATCTCCATCGTGGCGGCGGTACCGGTCATCGGGTCCTGGAACACGCGTCCAAGGTAAGCGGCACGCTTGTGCTCCGGGAGCTTCGTGACATTGACGCCGTCGATCAGAATCTGCCCTTCATCGACGAACCAGGTGCCGGCCACCGCATTCAGAAGGGTGGATTTTCCGGCGCCGTTGCCGCCGATCACGGTGACAAAATCGCCGTCCTCCAGATTCAGGGAAACACCGGCAAGCGCGGTCTTCTCGTTGATTGTGCCGGGATTAAAGGTTTTGTAGATATTTCGCACATTAAGCATTTCACCGGCCTCCTTTCTGCGTCCCTGCGGAGGAATTCTGTGCGCCGGAAGCCGTTTTGTGGACGGGCTTGCTGAAGTATTTGCCTTTCCAGTACGGAACCGCCAGGAAGATGGCGACCACGCACGCGGAGAGCAGCTTCAGAAGGTCTGTGTCGATGCCGAGCCAGATCACGACCTGCAGCACGATGTAGTAAATAATCGCGCCGAAGGAGACGGCCAGCAGCTGCAGTGCAAAGTTCCGGAATATTTTGCCAAAGATGGCTTCGCCGATGATGACCGCGGCCAGGCCGATGACAATGGCGCCGCGGCCCATATTGACGTCCGCGAACCCCTGGTACTGGGCCAGCAGGGCACTGGAAAAGGCGACCAGGCCATTGGAAAGCATCAGGCCGATCACTTTGTTAAAATTCGTATTGATGCCCTGCGCGCGGGACATGCCGGGATTGCATCCGGTCGCACGCAGAGAAGCGCCGTACTCGGTCCCGAAGAACCAGTACAGGATGGCGATGAGGACAATCGTGATAACGATCACGATGAAAATCGTATTCTGCCAGAGGGGGACGCCCTTGATATAGCGGAGCGACACCAGAAGATTATAATTATTCACATTCACGGCCTGATTGGACTTCCCCATGATTTTCAGATTGACCGAATACAGGGACAGCTGCGTCAGAATACCGGCCAGGATCGCCGGGATTCCCATGAATGTGTGCAGGATGCCGGTCGCAAGTCCGGCGAGCATCCCGGCGCCGGTCGCGGCCAGCATGGATACCCAGATATTGTGGCCGCTCATCAGCATCATAATGCAGACCGCGCCGCCGGTGGCCATCGTGCCGTCCACGGTCAGGTCCGCAATGTCCAGAATGCGATAGGTAATGTATACGCCGATCGCCATAATGCCCCAGACCAGACCCTGGGCACAGGCCCCCGGCAAAGCATTGATCAGAGTGTTGATATTCATTTGTCAAATCCTTTCTCTTTCCTGTGCAATCCAGGCCATTTGTACGGACAGCTCTTTCGCCAGGATATGTAAAGATTTCTTGAAAAACAGCGAGAGAGGAGATCCCTTTCTCGCTGTTAGCCGACGCTTTTGTCGGAATATGTTCCAGGTCATGCCCTGACCAGATTTACGTGATTTACCCCTTACAATTGTGAGCGGTAATCAATTATTCTGCTGCTTCGGTCTCGGCCTCAGTCTCTGCTTCCTCTTCTGCGCCGATCGCTACGTAATCATCCGGAATCTCTACGCCGAGTGTCTCAGCGATCTCAGCGTTGTACTCTTTGGTCACTTCCGGAGCGTACTCAATCGCCATCTCAGAGATATCCGCCTCGCCGGTCAGGATCTCGACTGCCATCTCACCGGTGATGTATCCGATGTCATAGTAGCTGATGGAAAGGGTCGCTACGCCGCAGCCGCTGCAGATGCCTTCCTCGCCTGCGATGATCGGAACGCCGGCATCCAGGCAGACATTGTTGATCAGCTCCGTATTGTTCGCTGCTGTGTTATCGGTCGGGATGTAGATAACGTCGCTCTCCGCCGCTGCTGTCTGGGCAACCGCCTGAATATCGTTGGAATCGGAGAAGGAATAATAGGTTACATTATAGCCATACTCTTCCAGAGAAACAGAGATGGTATCTGCCTGATACTGAGAGTTCGCCTCTGCAGAGCAGTAGAGAATGCCGACATTCTCAGCATCCGGGAACAGCTCATTCAGCATCGCCGCCTGTTCTGCCAGCGGAGCCAGGTCAGAAGTACCGGAAATATTGCCGCCAACGGTACCGGTGAAATCGATATCAAGCGCCGCGCCATAGTCTGTGATGGAGGTACCCAGGATCGGGATCTCATCGGTCGCTGCTGCGCAGGCCTGCAGCGCTGCTGTCGCGTTCGCCAGGATCAGGTCTACCTCGCTGGTCACGAAAGAGTTCGCCGCTGTCGCACAGGTAGCGGAATCGCCCTGCGCATTTACCTCATCAAAGGTAACCGCATCGCCGAGTGCCTCGGTCATCGCATCCTTAAATCCCTGCGTCGCTGCATCCAGAGCGTCATGCTCTACCAGCTGCAGAATGCCGATCGAATAAGTCTCTGCTTCCTCTGCGCTCACGCCAACACCGCAGAAGCTGGCAACCATCGCTGCCGAAAGAATAGAAGCTAAAATCTGTTTCTTCATGGTAATATCCTCCTCATTTTTTACGTCAGACGCTCAGGTTGACAAGCCGTCTGCACAGATAAGAGAATTATAATGCTTTAAAGCAGGAAAGTCAAGAAATCCGGGGAAATTCGCTAAAAATTATGGTTGGGAAAACTGGAAAAGACAAATGGAAAATGCAAAAAAAGAGGTTGACATTTCAAACGTCAGGGATTAAACTAAACACAGTATCAGAAAGACAATGATGCCACTTGGCACAAAAAAGCGAACCCCTCGGAGGAATTGGGCTCCTCTGAGGGGTTCTTGCTCGTTACGGTGAGCTGATCCGTTTCGGCTGTTGTCGTCTATTTATTTCTATCCAGCCATTTGCTAATGCAGTTGTATATGTAGCTTCCAATTACACTCGCTATGATAGAAATCAGAAAGACAATGATTGCACAAGAAAGGAGCTGCCATGCGAAAAGCAATCCTCGTCGGGGTGGACCTCGGCAATGATCCGAATTTTGATTATCATATGGAAGAACTGGCGGGTCTGGCTGAGGCCTGCGAGATGGAGGTCGCCGCACGTGTGACCCAGAAGATGGCTGTGACCAATGCCGCCCTTTATGTCGGCACCGGAAAGGTGGAAGAGATTCGCCTGGCGGCGGAGACGGTGGAGGCAGACTGCGCTGTTTTCGACAATTCTCTGAAGCCGTCACAGCAGAGGAACCTGCAAAAGGAACTGGGCCTGCCGGTGCTTGACCGGACAAACCTGATCCTGGAGATTTTTGAGAAGCGGGCGCGGACAAAGGAAGCCCGGCTGCAGGTCGAGAGCGCGTCTCTTCAATACATGCTGCCCCGTCTGGTCGGCATGCGGGAGGCGCTCTCGCGGCAGGGCGGCGGCGCGGGAGCCGGCGGTGGGGCGGGAGCCGGCGGCGGCCGCGCGCACCGCGGCGCCGGGGAGCAGGATCGGGAGCAGGCCCGCCG
>JAJQGP010000133.1 GCA_021200475.1 Lachnospiraceae bacterium | reverse complement strand
AGGCAGGCTGAAGCTGCGGATTCTGCTGGACCAGTATAGCGTGGAAGTGTTTGTGAATGACGGGGAGCAGGCGCTCACGACGGCGATCTACACACCATTGAGCGCGGACGGGATCAGCTTCGAGGTGGACGGACGTGTGGATCTGGAAGTGGAGAAATATGAGCTGCGCTCGTGACAGCATCATTCTGCGGCTGAGGAATGTCGGGAATTCTTCGTTTCACATGAATGTATAAAAAGAGATTGCGGAACGAGCAGCTGGCCACAAATGAATTAGTAGTCTGTATCGTAATCCTGTGCATATGGAACTATGATACAGCCTGCGCCACAATCAGGGGGTAGACAGAAACCATGAAAAATATTTCAAGAAGAGATTTCTTAAAGGGAACACTTGCGGGCGCGGCGACTTTCGCTTTATCCACCGTGTATGGCATTTCATTTACACAGCCGGTTATGGCGGCTGAGGAGGATGGCCTGTTGCTGTATCTTTCTTTTGATGAGGGCAGCGGAATTGAGATCACAGACCTGAGCGGCATGACCGGAGATGCGGAGTTGAGCTATACCTATACAAGCGCCCTTTATATGGACAGCCAGGATCCGCAGTGGCGCGATACGGGCATTTCCGGTGGCTCCCTGCTGTTTGACGGGAATTCGACCTGTGTCACCTACAGCAAAAGTGCGATTAAGGTGGAAGGCGATGTCCTCTCCATCAGTGTCTGGTTTGCGCCGCGTACCTTTGAGTGGGACGACCCGTTTGCGGAGGAAAACGGCACACAGGCTCTGACCGGGATTGTTTCTCAGTGCTCCAAGGGCGGCATGGCGGGTTTCCAGCTGGGCTATCAGCGCTTTGGAAAGCTGTGTTTTGAAGTCGGTACCGGAAGTGAGTGGCTGACCCTGTGGGCGGACGAGGAGCTGGAAAAATATAAATGGAATCACATCGCGGCAGTCTTTGACGGGCCGAATGGGGAAATGAGCCTTTACCGGAATGGTGTACGGGTCGGCAGCATGGAGATTGAAAAGGGCAGCGTCATCACGGGAACCAATAAACAGCTTCTGGTGGGGCGCAGCTGCGAGGCGGACCGGCTCGGCGCGGGCTATATCAATATGTGCAGCGGTCTGATGGATGAGCTGAAGCTGTACCAGAGAGTACTGACCGCAGAGGAGGTCGCGGAGACATACAACAGTGTGGAGGTGCCGGAGATCGCTTTTTCCGACATCTGGCTGCAGAATATTCTGACCGAAGACTGCTATAAGCCGCAGTATCATGGCGGACCGCTCCAGTACTGGATGAATGAGCCGCATGCGCCCTGCTATTACAACGGCCGCTATCATCTGTTTTTCCAGGAAAACATGAGCGGTACATACTGGCGGAACATTTGCTGGGGGCATCTGGTGAGCGACGACCTGGTGAATTGGGAGCAGATAAAGGAAGCAATTGTGCCGACGAAGGACAGTGTGGTGCCGGACGGCGTCTGGTCCGGGAATGCCGGCTATGACGCAAACGGAGTGCCGATGCTGTTTTTTACAGCCGGGAATGACGGTTATTCCATGGTAGATGGCCTGATCTCAAACCAGAATATTGGAATCGCTTATCCGGCGGATTTAAGCGATCCGGATCTGACCGAATGGGTCATCTATGACGAACTGGCGGTGATTCAGCAGGACGGCCAGGGACGCGCGGGGGAATTCCGCGACCCGTATATCTGGGAGCATGACGGCGTGTGGTATATGCTTATCTGCTCCGGAAGCGCAGTAAGCAACGGAGGAACAGCCCTGCTGTACAGGACAGAGACACTGGAGCTTTTGTCCGATGGCCGGATCGACATGGATTGGCAGTATGTCGGCCCCATCTACGAGATGCCGGACCAGAGCATGACCTACGGTACCAGCTGGGAGCTGCCTGTGCTGCTCAATCTTTCCAACGAAGAGGGCACGGTTTCCAGGGATGTGTTTATCATTTCCCCGGCGCCGGCATCTTCCGCGGATAATAAGGTATATTATTTTATCGGCACGTTTGATTACGAGAGCGGCACCTTTACGCCGGACGCAGATTTTGAAGCCAGGCCGACCATCATGGATTACGGGGACAACGTGTTTACCGGTCCAAGCGCGTTTGTTGACCCGAATACCGGGGAGGCCACCATGTTCAGCATCATGCAGGATCAGCGCTCTGTGGCGGAGCAGGCGGCCGCAGGATGGGCGCATAACGCCGGGATTGCCCGCATTATCTGGCTGAATGAGGATGGAAGCGATCTGATGATTAAGCCATCGGAGACATTGCATACGCTGGAGGAAGAGGTTCTCGTGGATGCGGCGGAGCTTTCTGTCGGGGAAGCGAATGAGCTGCTCGGCGAGATTCATGAAGACATGCTGTATGTGCGGGTTGGCTTTGCAGATGCATCTGCGGCGAAATATGGCCTGAAGGTGCTCGAAAGCGCGACTGAAGAGCGCGCGGTCAGCTATTATTATGATGGCTCCGATCAGACCATCCACGGAGAGACCACCGACCGGGGAGCAGGTTCCACGACGGGGTATGTATCAGGCGCTTTTGCGCTGGATGCGGCCGATTCGCTGACCATCGAAGTTTATCTGGACCGTTCCGTTATAGAAGCCTTCTTCAACGACCGGAAAGCAATTTCCATGCGGGCTTACCCGGAGGTGGAAGACGCAGACGGCGTGTCAGTTTTCGCAGAGGACGGTGATGTGACGATCAGCGAGCTTTACGTGGCGCGGATGGGCGGTATATATTAATTACATTTGGAATTGGCATTCGGTATATCAGGACCGGATGCCATTTTCTGATTAAAAAATCATCTTGACCCTTTGGTAATATGCGGTATAATGAGCAAGTAAATAAGCAAGATAATACGCAAGTCGTGAATCCGCTTCACAGTGAGAATTTACGTTTGCAGATATGGAGGAAGAATGGAGAATTATGAACCGCCTTTTACCATAACAAACGAAATGCTGTCCTGTGTGGCTTCTGTTTCGGAAAAAATCGGAAGGATTACTGCGGTTGGCAGCCTGGATTCTAAGCCGCACCTGAGGAAGAATAACCGAATCCGCTCGATTCATTCCTCTCTGAAAATTGAGGCAAATTCTCTTACACTTGGGCAGGTGAGGGATGTTATAAATGGAAAAACTGTGCTGGGCGAGCAGAAGGAGATTCAGGAAGTAAAAAATGCTTATGCGGCATATGAACTTCTGGATGAACTAAATCCATGGAGTATCGAAGACCTGAAGCGTTTCCATGGGATTATGACAAAATATGTTGTGGAGGAATCCGGTGTTTTCCGTCTGGGTGAGGAAGGAGTATTCCACGGCGATGAATGCATCTTTATGGCTCCGCCAGCCAGAATGGTTCCGCAGCTTATAGAAGATCTTTTTGGCTGGATGGAGGAATCAAGGAACAGGATTCATCCGCTGATTCTTAGTTGTGTGTTTCACTATGAATTCGTATTTATTCATCCATTTGCAGACGGCAATGGCA
>JAJQGP010000028.1 GCA_021200475.1 Lachnospiraceae bacterium | reverse complement strand
TGAAAAATCAAGGAATTCTGCTCTTTTTTTATTCCAAAAGTGTTTAAGACCGGAACATTGTCTGCCAACAGTCTATGCAAAAACCTTTCGTTTGTCAATTATTTTATTCTGCATCAGCAATCATGATTCACACGCCTTGTTCCACTTGCATTTTTTCCATATAGATGCCGGCTCTTTCCCGAAACTGTACAAAAAGCGGAACATAGTCATTCACAATCCTGTCAAAAGACCTTCTCACCATACTGCCATCGTAGTCATGCGCCAGATTATTCCTCAGATCCAGCATTCCCATCCATCTGTCGTCCGTAATCAGCCCGACACTGTAAGCCGTCCGCAGCGTTTCCAGCGGCGACCCCGTAGCAAAATTCTGAATTTTATGATATTTAACAATGATATCTTTCATCACTTTCCAGGAGATGTCAAGGGTAAGACTAAATTTCGAAGCAGTGCCGCTTTGCACAAACTCATCCTCCGGATCCCTTTCCCTGGCTCGTTCCAGGCTGCTCAGAATATCGCAGAAGCTATGATATCGGTTAATATATTTTTCTTCCATAACGATCCATATCCTCCTTTAAATGCTTATTCTCACATCGGTCATATTCAAAGATATCAATTTTTTTCAGCGTCGGGATCCGATCAATCTCTTCTTTCAACAAAAAATTGTCCCTGCCGCCTTTTATGATCAGATCAATATCACTTGTCTCTGTCGCTGTCCCGGTCGCGTAAGAACCAAACAGATAAAGATGTTCGACCTGATAGCCGCGGCATATTTTCTCCACGCGATTCAATATCTCATCAATCGAAAGATTCGCCATACTCTCACCCATCATCGATCTCTTAAATCACATCCCCTGCATCCGACACACTCTGCCGCATCTGCACTGCCTGCCGCGCGCATCCGGTCATCCGCAATTTCATCCATCAGAGGCTGCAGCAGACACACCGCCTGCGCGGAGATTCCTTCTCCGCTTCCGGTAAAGCCAAGTCCTTCTTCCGTCGTCGCCTTCACGTTCACCCGACCCGGGGCAAGCCGCAGTGC
Source organism: Lachnospiraceae bacterium (assembly GCA_021200475.1). Lineage (GTDB taxonomy): Bacteria > Bacillota > Clostridia > Lachnospirales > Lachnospiraceae > Choladousia. The sequence continues at coordinate 17,998 of JAJQGP010000028.1, read as the reverse complement.
CTCCGCGATATTCTGCTTCATCTGCTCCATATATGGCAGCAGCTTTGGCCTCTGTGCGATCACCGTAGCGTCAATATTTTCAATCACCATACACTGCTCATCCAGCATATCGCCGACCTGTTTCAAAAGCTCCACGCTCGAAATTCCGCGATAGCGCTCATCCGTATCCGGAAAATGCTTTCCAATATCTCCCAGCGCCGCCGCGCCAAGAAGCGCGTCCATCACAGCGTGCAACAGCACGTCCGCATCTGAATGTCCTAACAATCCTTTTTCATAAGGTATTTCCACGCCGCCGAGAATCAGCTTCCGTCCTTCCACGAGACGATGTACGTCATATCCCATTCCGATTCGCATAATAAATCCTCCTGTTCACCACGCAGGCTGCGTCCGGCAACAGCCGGAAAACTCCTTCCGCAGCCCTGCGCATCATCCTTTCAACCCGGAAAGATCCTCCAGATCTATTTCCGGAGCCTTCAGTTTCTCATTCTGAATAAACATGAGCATATACATCGGGTAATAAACCAGTCCCTCATTTACCCGTACATTATAATCCGATAAGATAAAAGCTTCCTTAATTCCGTATTCTTTCACACGCATGACATTCGAAATTGCCAGATGACGTGTATAATCTTTGCCGCTTTTCACCTCAATCGGAAGCACAGCGCCCTGATATTCTATCACAAAATCCAGTTCTCCGAGTTTTTTACTGTTATAGTACCAGAGCCTGTGAAACCCGTGCGCAGTCAGTTCCTGCGCTACTGCATTTTCATACGGGGCTCCATAGTTTATGTTTTTCCGGTCTGACAGAAGCTGTATTTTTGTCGCCCGACCGTAAAGCGTAGTCAACATACCCACATCCGATAAAAACAGTTTAAACAGACTGCGTTTCTCATTTAGTAATAAGGGAAGCTCCGGTGCATTCACATTATAAACGGGTAATGCCACACCCGCATTCACCAGCCATATAAAGTTCTCCTCACTTCGTTCAAAGCGCAGTCCTTTTTTGATATCCGTATAGTTAAACCGCTTATTGCTACTGTTCAGTTCCGCTGGAATCAGATCATAAATCTGTGTCAGATAAGGCTTTTTGTCCTCGCTTTCATACCGGGTAAAATCTTTCTTATATTGAAGGATAATATCCTCATGTTCAGAAATCACATCTTCCAGACTTTTTGTCTGCCAAAAACGTTCGACAGCCGCTGGCATTCCTCCCACATTCATATAAAGATGAAAAAGCTGCATCATACGGTTATGAACCGTCTCATTCACTGGCGCCCGTTCCTGAAAACAGTGATAAAGGCTCGATCTCAATTCATCCGTAAAATTATAAATTTGCAGGAATTCCTCAAAATCCATAGGATACATCGTTTGTGTCGTCAAATAGCCCACCGGCGCAGACCGGATATTTCTCAGCTCTACCCCCAGCAGAGAACCGCTGAGCACATACCGAAAAGACCCTTCCTCCACCCAGAATTTAATTCTTGTTGTGATCTCTCTATACTCCTGTATTTCATCGAAAAACAGAACTGTCTTCCCGCGCTGGAACGGTTTTACTGCAAACAGAGAGAGATTTGTAATCAAATCATCCACCGTACCGGCAGAGCGCAGCAATTCAACAAGCTCCGGGTGCTCCAGAAGATTGAACTCCATATAATCGCAGCCTTCCTGCTCCAGAACGCTGCGGATAATATAGGTTTTCCCCACCTGTCGTGCGCCATCAATCAGCAGTGCTTTTTTCCATTCCGGATCCAGTCAACAATGGAAGCTTCTATCTTTCTGCGCAGCATAATAATCCCTCCGTTAAAATACAAATGCTTCTCAACCATTTGACGGTATCATAACATCCGGCCGGCATTTTTGCAATGAAATATTTAGTGTAAATGACACTTTTTCGCATCTATTCTTCCTTATTTTGGCATTTTTCAGTTTGGAGTCTGAATTCATTGGAAACCGAAATGCATCCTTTCGCGGTCGTGCGCATAAAGAATACCCCGCCAGAATCAGCGGGGTATCTATGAAAAACTATGCCTGTTTCTCTTCGTACAGAAAGCATGCTACGGAATGGTCGTTGCCGATATCCGACAGTACGGGAGTCTCTTTCATGCAGCGCTCCGTGCAGTGAGGGCAGCGCCCGGCCAGCGGACAGCCGATCTGGTCGCCGATCGGGCTTGGGATCTCCCCCTTCAGCAGAATGCGCTCCTTTTTCTCAAACGGAGAATCTGGCGGAATGGAAGAAAGCAGCGCCTTTGTGTACGGATGACAGGGATTCGCGTAAATATCCTCCGCGTCGCAAAGCTCCACGACACGGCCAAGATACATGATCGCGATCCGGTCACTTACATGCTTTACCACGCTCAGATCATGCGAAATAAAGATATAAGCCAGACCACGCTCCTTCTGCAGACGGTTAAACAGATTCAGAACCTGTGCCTGAATCGACACATCCAGCGCGGAGACCGGTTCATCACAAACGATGATCTTCGGACTCATGGACAGCGCGCGTGCAATGTTGATTCTCTGGCGCTGGCCGCCGGAGAACTCATGCGGATAGCGGTTTACATGCTGGATGTCCAGGCCCACCTCATGCATCAGGTCCAGGACGATTTTTTCCCGCTTCGCTTTATCCGGTTCCAGATTGTGTACAATCAGCGGTTCTTCGATCAGCTTTCCGCAGGTCATGCGCGGATCCAGGGAGGAAAAGGGGTCCTGGAATACAATCTGAATATCCTTGCGCAGATTCTTTAATTCTTCTCCCTGCATCTCAAAGATATTCCTGCCCTCGTACTCCACTACGCCGGAGCTTGGGCTGTGAAGCTGAATCACCGTTCTGCCCAGGGTCGACTTCCCACAGCCGGATTCTCCAATTACGCCAAGCGTTTCTCCCGCATACAGATCAAGAGAGACATCATTCAGAGCATGCAAAAGCTGAGGCTTTCCAAACAGCTTGCTGCTCTTGATTGTAAAATTCTTCGAAAGATTCCGAATACGCAAAATTGGCTTCCCATCACTCATCAATCGCCACCTCATTTCTCTGCAGGGTCTCCACGCCATTCTGGCGCAGACAGGCCACAAAGTGGCCGGGAGTAATCTCCACCAGTTCCGGAACCTTTGTTTTGCACTCCTCCGTGCAATAGGGGCACCGATTGTAAAAGTTGCAGCATTTGCCCGTCAGCCTCAGGTCCGGCGGCACCCCCGGAATCGTGCGGAGCATCCCTTTTGTTTCATCCGGCAAATGGGGGATCGAATCAAGCAGTCCCCAGGTATAAGGATGCTGCGGGTTGGCGTACAGCTCCTTTACGTCCGCGCTCTCTACCGTTTTACCGGCGTACATCACCATCACCCGGTCGCACATTTCCCAGACCACTCCCAGGTTGTGCGTAATCAGAAGGATTGCCGTGTTCATTTCCCGCTGCAGATCCTTCAAAAGGTCCAGCACCTGTGCCTGTACCGTCACATCCAATGCTGTTGTGGGTTCATCCGCAATGATGAACTTCGGTTTGCAGCACACGGCCATGGCGATGATCACACGCTGGCACATGCCGCCGGATAACTCATGCGGATAGGAATTCATCCGTTTTTCCGGCTCCGGAATCCCTACCTTCTTCAGCGCCTCTACCGCCATTGAACGTGCTTCCTGCTTACTTACCTTCTGATGAGAGCAAATCATCTCCACCATCTGGTCGCCCACTTTGAAAACCGGATCCAGAGAAGTCATGGGATCCTGGAAGATCGTTGCGATATCACTGCCGCGAAGCGCCACCAGCTCATGCTTATTTAATTTCATCACATCAATCCCGTTGAACCGGATATCACCGCCAACGATCTTACCGGTACGGGCCAGAAGACGGATCACGGAATTGGAGGTGACGCTCTTGCCAGAGCCAGACTCACCCACAATGCCCAAGACCTGTCCCCTGTTCAGCGTAAAGCTGACTCCATCCACTGCTTTTGATACGCCGCTCGCCGTATAGAAGTAGGTCTTCAGATCCTGCACGGAAAGCAACGGTTCGTCCTGTACCGGAGCCTGCGATCCATTCATAATAACTCCTCCTCTAATTTCATTCATACCTGGCTTTTTCATCCTGAAACGCCTTCTGAATCTCTTCCAGATAAGCCGGGTGCGTTAATATATCCACTGCGGTCATCGCCATGGCCTTTGCAGCATTCGCAATCGTCAGATGACCGGCCGGCCCTCCGACCGCATTCTGAAATTCGATCGTGTGATTTCTCGGAATCGGATCACAGAAAACCTTAATATAGGATTGCAGTGCCGGAACCTCGTGGGTCACATTCCCCATATCCGTACTGCCGATATCCACAATGGCTTCCCTGGGAAGAACCTCCTCGCCCAGCTCTGTCAGATTTTCCTCCAGCAGCTTCTCGATGATGGGATTGTTCATAATGTTCTCGTAAGTCAGTCCGTCAATCGTATAAGAGAATGGCGTCCCATATATCTCAGAAAGATGACGGCAGATACCCAGAAACCGGTCCAGCAGAATTTTTCTCTGTCTGCTCGAAAACGAACGAATCACAAACTGTGCGGAGGTATGTTCCGGGATATAGTTCGGATCCTGCCCTCCGTCTGTGATCACACCAAAAATATTTCCCCGCTCGGTGAGCTCCAGACGCATGGCAGCAACCATGTTGAACAGTTCAATCATCGGGTTCAGCGCATTGATCCCGCACTCCGGCGTAGCCGCCGCGTGCGTCTTTTTTCCTGTAAAATGAATCGTCAGTGTCGTCTTGGAATACGACCTGTCATGTACGACTGTCTGCGTAGCCGGATGAAACAGCATGCCAAAATCCAGTTCGCGGAACGCGCCGTTTTCCAGCATCATGATCTTTCCGCCGCCGCCCTCTTCCGCAGGGCAGCCAAACACCGTCACTTTTCCGCCGAGCTCATCTGATACACTTTTAATCGCCGTACCGGCACCCACGGCAATCGCACACATGAGGTTATGCCCGCAGGCATGCCCCATCCCGGGCACCGCGTCAAATTCGCCAAAAATTCCGATATTCGGACCGGGTTTCCCACTGTCATAAACCGCTTTCACACTGGTCTCCACCCCGCCTGCTCCGGTTTCCACATGGAACTCCTGTTCCCGCAGTGCCGTACTCATGGCTGCGCAGGCGTGAAACTCCTGAAAATTATATTCCGGATGCGACCAGATATCATCCGACAGCGCAATCAGCCGGGGCAGAATCTCATCGACTTTTTGCTGTACACGCAACTTATAATCTGTCATTGCTCTCTCCTACTGCTTCATTTTCGGATCCAGGACATCGCGAAGGCCATCGCCAAACAGGTTAAAGCCCAGAACCGTCACCAGAATAAATCCGCCCGAAATAAAGGCCAGATGCGGTGAAGTATTCAGAACTTCCTTTCCGCTGCGCAGAATGCTTCCCCAGGAAGCGGTCGGCGTAGAGATGCCAAGCCCCAGAAAGCTCAGTGCAGCCTCCGAAATGATCGCGCCGGCGATTCCCAGTGTCGCGTAAACAATCAGAGGAGAAACGGTATTTGGCAAAATATGTGTAAACATCATCCGCACTCTGGAAACCCCGATTGCCCGGGATGCATTACAATATTCTTCATTTTTGATGATATGAACCTCGCCGCGGATCACGCGGGCAAAGGAAGGTACATTCCCGATACCGATCGCCAGAATGACATTAAACATACCGGATCCGAGTACCGTCATCAGAATGATCGCCATCAGAATATACGGAAACGCCAGCATACCGTCCATAATACGCATAATTACGGAATCTACCACGCCGCCGCAATATCCGGCGATCAGCCCCAGCAGAACGCCGATAATACCGGCCACAACCGTACCGCCAAACGCCACGATCAGGGAAACGCGGGCACCGTAGAGGCAGCGGGCGAACAGGTCGCGTCCTACTTCATCTGTCCCAAAAATATGGCCGCCCTGTCCGGGTTTTAGATACATATTAGCTATATCAATCTTGTTGGGATCATATGTACAAAGTAACGGAGCAAATACAGCCAAAAAAATCATTACCAACACGATAACCAGTCCAACCATCGCCGTCTTATTCCGGCGCAGCTTTGCCCAGGCGCTGTTCGCTTTTCGTTCCCGCCTAAGCAGCGCCTCTGTGGAATCGCTTCCGAGTGCTTCTCCCGTCTGGTTATTTTTCTTTTTTGCCAACATTATTTGCTCCCCCCTTCATAGCTGACCTTGGGGTTAATCAGCATATACACAAGATCTACAACAAGGTTTACCAAGACAAACACAATCGCAAAGAACAAAACCGTTCCCTGTATCAGCATATAATCCCGGTTCGTGATGGCGTTGACGATCAAGGTACCCATCCCCGGCCACGCAAAGATATTCTCTGTCAGAATCGCGCCGGTAAAGCAGCTGGCAATCTGCAGACCCAATACCGTCACGATCGGCGGCAGCGCGTTTTTGAACGCATGCTTCATAATGACGCTACGCTCTTTGATGCCTCTGGCCCGCAGCGCCTTAATGGAATCGCTGTTGATGGTCTCCAGCATACTGGAACGGGTAATTCTCGCAAAAGTCGCCATCGGAATGGTTGCCAGACACAAACAGGGTAAAACCATATGGCGGATCATGTCCAAAAGCTCCGGACCACCTCTTCCGGTAGCCGGAAACCATCCCAGATCGACAGCAAATACCTTGACAACCATCAAGCCCAGCCAGAAAACAGGCATAGACACTCCGATCAAAGCCAGAATCATAAATAAGTAGTCCAGAATAGAGTACTGGTGCAACGCGGAAAACATACCAATAGCAACACCCAAAATCACCGCAATAACCAAAGAAGTCACCGTCAGTTGTAGAGTCTTCGGGATTCTCTCAGCGATCAGCCTCAGCACCGGCTGATTATACATATAAGAAGTTCCGAAATCACCGTGTAAAATATCCAGAATATAATTCACAAATTGTTGCCAGATCGGTTTATCCAGCCCCAGTTTGATTTCCATAGCTTCAATATCGGCTGCCGACGCCTGCGGTCCCAGAATCGTTGCTGCCGGATTGCCTGGAATCATTCTAGTCAGAATAAAGGTAAATGTGACTACAATAAAAACTGTGGGAATACATTGAAGAATCCTCTTTAAAACCGTTTTTAACATTCTATCACCGCCATAACTAGTAGGAAACAAGAGTATTTAACTACACAGGGCGTGTTTCCAACACGCCCTGCCTAAAATCTGCCCTAATGCCCAGATCAGTCTACAGACACATTGTGAGCTTCAGTAACAAAGCGCAAAGTTCCATCCGCTCTCTGTGCAAAATCACTGACGCGATTATTCACGCCATATGTTAAAATAGTAGTTGCATAATAAGAACCGGAATAAGCTTCCATCGCAATCTTCATTGCCTCTTTATAATACTCTGCGCGTTCGCTTTGATCCGTGGCCGCTGCGGCTTTGTCCAACAAGTCATCTACTTCCGGATCTGAATAATTTACACCATTTCCATTGGAACCAATATTATAGGAAGCAAACAAATTATTCAAGAAGAAATACGGATCTGGATACCAAGTCCAGCTCATGCCATAAGCATCGGCCGTTCCAGATGCAGCATAATCAGAAAATGTCCCCCATTCAGAGAGATTGACTTCACAATCAACGCCTATTTCTCCCCAATAAGCCTGCAGAATTGTTCCTAATGTCTGTCCTGTAGTCGTATTAGAAATATAGAAAGTGATTGAACAATTATTGTCATAACCAGCTTCTGTCATTAATTCCTTTGCTCCTTCTGGATCATATGGCAACACCAAAGATTCCAGTTCCTCATCATATCCCCATGAACCACGCGGAACTGGTTCATAAGCACGAACAGCATCACCATACGGCCATAAAGCAGTCACTACCGCATCCCAATCCACTGCCATAATCAAAGCTTTACGCACGTTGATATCCGCAGTCGGACCAGTTGTCGTATTCAGACGAATATAATTGATCTTCAACTGCTCTACTTGCATCAGCGAAATATCTTCTGTCCCAGAGGATGTGACGGTGTTCGCTGCTTCACCAGACAAATCTGTAGCAATATCCACTTCACCCGTCAATACTGCGTTTGCCGCTTGAGAAGAATCCGTAATAAAACGGAAAGTAAGTGTATCCAAATTCGGCTCTTTCAACCAATATTCTTTATTTGCAGTCAAAGCTGCATACTCATCCAGTGAAAATTCAGTCATATAAAACGGACCAGTACCGATCAGATGGAAACCAAAATCATCTCCCCAACCTTCAACTTCTTCTTCAGGAACGACAGAGTTGCCTGCATCGGTCAGAGCAGTCATAAATGCGGAGTTCGCCGCGGTCAGATGACAAGTCACTTCCCAGTCGCCGGTTGCCTCTGCATAATCCAACATAGACAGACGATTGTTATCGGAATACTCTGCAGAACGATTCAATGAATAAACGACATCATCCACCGTCATCTGACGGCCATCCTGGTAGGAGCCAGCATGGAAATAAACTCCCTCACGAATCTGGAACACATAGGTTATGCCATCCTCAGATACTTCCCAACTGGCAGCCAGTGAAGGAACATACTCGTCCAGAGTATCATTGTACTCAATCAGCCTATCACACACCTCGCCAATGATCTGCCCTTCATAGGTACCTGTGTAATGGATTGGATCCAGTTTACTTGGAAAAGCTGACAAAGAAACCACCAGATCCTTTGTCCCTTCTGATTCAGCTGACGCCACAGCGCCTGTCAGACCCGTCATTGCTACAAGCGCGGCGCCTGCCGCCGATCCCCGTAAGAAATCTCTTCTTGATATTCTTTTCGCCATCGTTTTTTCTCCTTTACCTTAAAATATTATAGTAAACGACGTAAGTCGTTTTACTTCGCGCCAGATGCGAGGCTGCGCAGGCAGCCATTCCCTGCGCGTCCATGTGCATCATATATACTTAACCGTGCTTTTCGAGCCATCGCATGGCACATTGCGCGTAGATGGCCGCCATCATCGGCAGGGCATCTTCGTTAAATGTGACACGCGGGTCGTGAACACCGTAGGCATATCCTTCTTCGTCGCTGCCGGTTCCAAACCAGACCAGCATACAGGGGATTTCTGTACTCAGCGCGGAAAAATCTTCGGATCCGGTCATACGCTCGATGTGATAAGAGGTGCCTTCCCCCAGCAGGTCGTCTATGTATCCGGATAATTCCCCGCAAAGCGCATCGTCATTGATCATGGGCGGAATCCCCTCACTGAGGTACTCCACCTCACAGCTCGCGCGATACGTAGCGCTCACGCCGTGGCAGATTTCTTCGAAGCGCCGTCTGGCATAGGCCTTCACATCCATATTCATGGTGCGGATTGTCCCCTTGAGTACCGCATCATAAGGCATAATATTCGCTGCCTCTCCCGCATGTATGGAACAGATCGTCAGCACAATCATCTCATTGGGACTGACCTCCCGGCTGTTGATGGCCTGCGCCGCCAGGATGATGTGGGAAGCCACCAGAATCGGATCTACATTGCGGTGCGGCGCCGCCCCATGTCCGCCCACACCATGTACCGTCACTGTAAAAGAGTCGCAGGAGCCACATGCGTACCCCGGCGTATAGCCGGCTGTCCCAAACGGGGCATGTACCACATGCAGGGCCAGTGCCGCATCTGCCTTTGGATTTTCGAGAATGCCCCCGCGGATGCAGTCCTGCGCACCGGTCATGATCTCTTCCGCCGGCTGAAACAGCAGCTTTACCGTTCCTTTCAGCTCGTCTTCATGCTGTTTGAGATATTTTGCCGCCCCGAGCAGCGATGAGGTATGAAAATCATGCCCACAGGCATGCATATTCCCGTTTGCAGAAGCGAATGGCAGACCGGTCTTCTCCTCCATGGGCAGCGCATCCATATCCCCACGAATCAGAAAGCAGCGCTCTCCCTTCCCAACGGTAACGGTAATGCCCGCCTGCCCCACTGTCTCGGGCTCATAGCCATATTCCCGCAGTTTTTCCAGGACATAAGAGCGGGTCTGCTTCAGATCAAAGCCAATCTCCGGACACTGATGCAGATAGCGGCGATGCGCAATCAGTTCTTCTTTTGTTTCCAGCATTGATTCGTAAACATTCATTTTGAACGAATCCTCCGTAAATCTATCAATAAATATGAAAAAACTGACGTCCCAGGTATAAAAACCCTTTTCTGCGTCAGCTTCTTTGCCCGTTCCCTATATACCTTCTCATACCTGCAAAACATACGACTATAGTGTGCGTCATTCCGTTTGCCATCAGTCGACCGGATTCACAGTCAAAGCAAAAGTCTGGGGCAAACAAACCGCCAAAAGAGCACCTGTTTGCAGGTTAATCTCAACAAAAATTAGTGTAGCAAAAAAATGCATAAATGCAAGCTGTTTTTTGAATTTTTTTACAATTTATTTACACGATTGTTTCTTTTCGTTCAAAACTTTTTTCTTCCATTTTCCCTTTGATTGACTCAAACTTCACAATACGGTATAATCTGCTATGAATGGTCGAGCTGGAAACAACAACTCTGATCTCAAAAAACTTCCAGAAGGAGGAAAGACTATGTTATTAAATGAAGTTCTGCAGCTGTATGAACTGCTGGATACTCCGGCCGCCTGCGGCAAGACAATTCAGGATCTGCTGCTTGACAAAGGCGCGGATCAGGTGACGGTAACCACCATCAGCGGCTCAAAAGGAAAAACCGACTGCATAAAAATTCTCATCAAAGGCTCTCGTGGCAAGTCATCCGGCGGCAGCGCCCCCACATTGGGCGTGATCGGACGCCTGGGAGGGCTGGGGGCCCGCCCGGAAGTCACTGGCTTTACCTCTGACGGTGACGGTGCCCTGGCTGCCCTGGCCGTAGCGCTCAAGCTTGCGAAAATGCATGCCAACGGAGATGTCCTTGCGGGAGATGTCATTATTTCCACCCACATCTGCCCCGACGCGCCTACGCAGCCCCATTTTCCGGTTCCGTTTATGGATTCGCCGATCAATATGGCCAAGTGCAATGAGATGGACTGCGATGAGGCCATGGACGCCATTGTTTCCATTGATACCACGAAGGGAAACCGCGTCATTAATCTGAACGGCATCGCTATTTCCAATACCGTAAAAGAAGGATATATCCTGGATGTCAGCAACGACCTGATGGATATTTATACAAGAGTGACCGGCAAGCTTCCAGCTGTCTTCCCTCTGGCACAGCAGGATATCACTCCATATGGGAACCGTCTGCATCACCTGAACAGCATTTTACAGCCCTGTACCGCTTCTGACGCTCCGGTTGTGGGAGTTGCGATTACCACCGAGCAGATGGTGGCCGGGTGCGCGACCGGCGCCTCCCACGCCATGGATGTAGAGGCCGCTGCCCGTTTCGCCCTGGAAGTGGCCAAGGATTACGGAGAAGGCAAGGTTGCGTTCTATAACCCGGAGGAATTCGCGCTGATCACAGAACTGTACGGCTCCATGAAGCAGTTCCAGACCTTTGGAAACGGACCGGTGAACGAAGATGACTGACACCGTCAGCAGCCGGCAGGCAGTCCTGGCCGCCATCACCATCGGTCAGGCGCCCAGGACCGATATTACCCATGATATCCTTCCGCTCATGCCGCCCGGCATGACCCTGCGGGAGTACGGTGCGCTGGACGATTATACCCTGGAAGAAATACAGGCACAGTTTTCTCCGCAGCCCGGGGATGAGGTACTGGTTTCCCGTATGCGTGACGGAAGGCAGGCGCACTTCGCCGATCGGTACATTATCCCCCTGGTTCAGCAAAAGATCGATCAGGCAGAAGCGGAAGGCGCGGACGCCGTCATTCTGTTCTGTACCGGTTATTTCCCGCCCTTCCGGCACAGGGGACTTTTTCTGGAGCCGCAGCCCCTGCTTCACGCGGTGGCGTCAAAGCTGGTGGATGGGAAAAAAATCGGCCTTCTGGTACCCATGCCCGACCAGGTACAGCAGGGGCGGGAATCCTGGGGCCGCAGCGGCCTTTCTGTAGAAATCGCCTGTGCCTCCCCTTACCTGGATTTTGAGAAAATCAAAGAGGCTGCCGCCACTTTCCGGGATAAGGATCTCGCCTTCGTATGCGCGGACTGCATGGGATATTCCGCCGAAATGAAGGCTGCGATTCACGATATTACCGGATTGCCGGTTCTTTTGCCCCGGACGCTGGTGATGCGGGTGCTCAGTGAATTATTTACATATTTCCCGTCATAAAGAGTTTTTTTGTGATTTTAAAATATAATATGAGTAATAAAGTGAATGATACTATGGTATCCGAGGTCATAAACATGATTCCAATCATTTTATTTCTGACCCTCCCCTAGTATCATCACCTAATTTATTTACAATTAAGGAGGTTACCATGTATTACGTTAATCAAAGAAATTATCCACACATTGCCTATCCTACTCTAACGGATCTGCCCGAACGAAAACGAGATACTAGTGTCTCTAGCTCCGGCTGCGGCCTCTGCTCCGCATCGATGCTGGTTACCAACCTCACCGGATTTGAGTTTTCTCTGGCGGACAGTCTGGAGCTTTCCCTGGCCGTGGGGGCAAACCACTCTCCGGGGACGGATATGGACCTGTTTGCCCCATATGTAGCGGAACGGTTTGACCTGGAATTAGAGATGACCGATGACCCGGAAAAGCTGCGCGCCCATATGCGCAAAGGCTACATGGCCATCGCCAACATCACTGGTGACCGGCCGGAGGACAACCACATCGGTCTGTTCTCCCACGGCGGACACTATGTCACGGTGGTCGCCATTGATGAGAGCGGCGAGGAGGTCACTGTTCTTGACCCCTCTCAGACGGTGGACAAATTTAAAGAAGAGGGCCGCGCCGGCCTGGTCAGAGAAAATGGCTTTTACCTGCACACGACCTTTGAGCTTTTGGTGGAAGACTGCAAATATCGCCAGCCGGCAAGCTATCCGGATGGAGACTTTAAGGCCTGGCTGGAATACAAGGGTTCTCCCGATTCCGCGAACCGCTTTTTCCTGTTTTCTCCCAGAAACTGACCAGACGATCCTGCGTTTTCAGCCGGTCTTCGCAGCAGATGTGAAGACCGGTTCTCTATCATTTATATCGGAGGTTCCTATGTTTGAAGAAACGACCAGACAATTGATCTCTTTTATTGACCGGAGTCCGTCCTGCTACCACGCGGTGGCAAATTTTGGCTCCATCCTGGAAGGTGCGGGTTTTCAAAGCCTGACGGAGGGAGAAAAATGGACATTAACGCCCGGCGGGAAATATTATGTCCGGCGCAATGAATCCTCTCTCATTGCCTTTGCGCTGCCGATGGGTGAGCCCGGCGGCTTCCAGATCGCCGCGGCGCACAGTGATTCCCCCTCCTTCAAGCTGAAGGAGAACCCGGAAATGGATGCGGAACATAAATATACCCGGCTCAATGTGGAAAAATACGGTGGTATGCTGATGGCTCCCTGGTTTGACCGACCCCTGTCCATCGCCGGCAAGGCCGTTGTGAAGGACGGCAGCCGGATCGAGAGCCGCCTGGTCAACCTGGACCGGGATCTGGTGCTGATCCCCAACCTGGCCATCCACATGAATCGCTCGGTCAACGAGGGCTACGCCTATGACCCGCAGCAGGATCTGCTGCCGCTGTTCGGCGACGCGTCCGCCAAAGGAAAGCTGATGCCCATGATTGCCCGGGAGATTAACTGTGCACCGGAGGACATTCTCGGAACGGATTTTTTCCTTTATAACCGGGTTCCGGGCACGATCTGGGGCGCCAGCGGGGAGTATTTCTCCTGTGCCCGTCTGGACGACCTGCAATGCGCCTGGAGCGCGGTTACCGCCATCTCGAGGGCCACTCCCTCGAAAGCCATCGCCCTTTGCGCCATTTTCGATAACGAAGAGGTGGGAAGCTCCACCAAGCAGGGAGTAGACTCCACGTTCCTGGCCGATGTGACGGAGCGTATCTGTCTGTGCCTGAACAAATCAAGAGAAGACTACTTCACGATGCTGGCGTCCTCTTTTATGATTTCCGCGGACAATGCCCATGCCGTCCATCCCAACAAAGGGGCCTGCGCCGATCCGGTGAACCGCCCCGTTCTGAACGGAGGCATCGTCCTCAAATTCAACGCAAGTCAGAAATACTGCACGGACGCCGTTTCCGCCGCTCTGTTCCGGGAACTCTGCCAGCGGGCCAATGTCCCCTGCCAGAGCTTCTTCAACCGCAGCGACATCGCGGGCGGTTCTACCCTCGGTAACCTGTCCAACCACCATGTCTCGCTCATCACAGCAGACATCGGACTCCCCCAGCTGGCCATGCACTCGCCCTACGAGACTGCGGGAATAAAGGACACCGAATATCTCCTGGACGCGCTGACGGTATTTTATGAGAGCGCGCTGCTGCAGGAGGCGCCGGGGCGCTACGCCATGCTTTAAATTGAACAGACGTGTGATCGAACGGGAGGCGGCTCGTCGGCTCCTGCTCGCCCGCGCCGTTGCTGAGCGCCAGTGGCGCTCGTTTAGTAACGACCGGAGCGAAGCGTAGACCCGCGTCTGGCGTTAGCCGGAAATATTCCTTGCGCGGCCGTGCGCATAAAAAAAGAACCCCAGGTTCGTATCACGTAACCGAACCGGGGGGCTTTTTATACCTTTTATACTTTTCTGCCTTTTATTGCTTCCATACGCTGCAGGAGGCAGGCCGCCGTCATCCACTCACTCTATTCCCAGCATATCGCAAAGAGAAAGCACATAGATCTGACCGCAGTTCACTACATCCTCAATATCCACATTCTCGTTATAAGAATGGATCCCCTCGGTATTCGCCGGGCCATACTGAATCGTAGGGATGCCCAGCTTACGGTACTCCCGGGCATCAGAGGATGCCCACTGGTACCCCGGCTCCACTTTGATTCCCCAGATAGCCTCCGCATTCTTCCGGACACACTCCACGATGGTCTCTGTCTCCTCTGTGTAGTTGCCCTCGCTGTTCCAGTGCATCTCCCGTTCGATTCCTGTCTCGCCGCTTTCCTCGATGATCTGGCAAAGCATATCCTCGATTTCCTGATGATCCACCCCGATGGGGAGCCGCACATCCACGGTCGCTTCACAGTAGTCCGGAACCATATTCGGACGGGTTCCCCCGTGAATCACGCCCACATTCGCGGAAACGTGACTGATGACTTCGCCGGAACCCGGAACGCCGGTCTTTTCTTCTGCCTGGCGCTTCGACACTGCAAGTGCGTGCATCTGGCTCGGCTTATAATGCCCTTCAATCGAGGTCAGCCTGGAAAGCTTATCCAGAACTCTGGACAGCTTCAGGATCGCGTTATCCCCTTTAAATCCAGCCAGGCTTCCATGCGCGGATTCTCCATGCGCTTTCAGAATGACATGAAGGCCGCCCTTTTGCCCGATTTCAATATTGTCACAGGAGGTAGGCTCCGCAATCAGGCAGGCATTGGCACCGTCTGCATAACCATTTTCACACAGCCATTTTGAGCCGTATTCTCCCCCGCTCTCCTCGTCCGACACAATGTGCAGACGGATATTTCCCTTCAGCTCCACACCGGATTCTTTGAGAATGCGCATCGCAAACAGCAGTCCGGCCACTCCGGATTTCATGTCTGACGTGCCGCGGCCAAGGATCCGCTTATCCGTAACCGTTCCGCAGAAGGGATCATAATCCCACTGTTCCAGGTCGCCCGCCGGAACCACATCAATATGGCCGTTTAAAATAACACTGAATCCGTCCTCACTTCCCATTTTTGCCAGAACACAGGGAAATTCCGGGTTCACCCCCACCTCTTCACAGGGGATACCGGAGGCCTCCAGATACTGCTTCACAAAATCAACTACCTGACGCTGGCTTCCGGTAGGATTCTCACTGGGAATCTGTATGATGTCCGATACCAGCTGAATCAATTCATCCTTTCTTGCCAGCGCTTCCTCACAAAGTTCTGCACGAGTCATTCCATTTGTCTCCTTCCTGATCGCAGTAAGAATCTGTTCCGAAATAACTGATGCATCTGGCACATGTTATTTCGTGACAGCGCCTTAATGCGCACAATTCTGTATCTTCACAGTTACGCTGAAAATACAGAACCGTCACCATTGATTTACAGTCCGAGAATTTCCTTCACCGCCGCCGCGATCTCTTCGTCCTGGCAGTTTGCGAAAAAGTATTCCTGGAATTTTTCACCGCTTAAAGCGCCCTTTACCAGCTCCTGATCCAGCTCCTTTAAGATCTCCGTCAGCGGACGGTAAGTAACGGCCTTTACCTGATCCAGAATCTTTTTATTGCGCTGCTCCGGCACCGCGCGCTCCCGCGGATAGCCCTGGCCGCTCTCTTCCACAAAGAGCTTCTCGAAAATGTACTCCAGATTCAGATCGCCGCCCCAGCCAAAGCCTTTCGCAAACGGAATCGCAATCGCGTTGCCATCGTTGATCTGCGCAAATGTATAAGCGTCCAGCGCATCCTCCACATGTCCGCAGATCACGCCCGGGAAGGAATTGCAGGCAAGCATCGTGCCTTCGCCGGTGCCACAGCCGGTGATCACATAGTCCGCCGCTTTGGAATTCAAAAGCACCGCCGCGAGAATACCGATCTGCACGTAAGTCAGCTGGCACGCATCCTCCGCCGTGTACATCCCATAGTTAAACACCTCAAATCCCATCGGCTCTACGACCTTCTTCAGGGAATTACAGATCATCGCGTTCTTCGCGCCCTGGCTGTTCTCATTGATTAATGCAATTTTCATTTCGCTCTCTCCTTTTGTTCACCGGGAAACGAGTCCATGTCGTTCCCTGTCACTGCTTCCCGCCGGGCAGACTGCTTTCCTTCAAAAGCGCTCCCGGCAGTGGTTTCCGCTCCTCATTTTAGTACATTCCGGATATTCTTGCAATCCTTTTCTTACCGGTTCCACGGCAGCTCCTCATACGAAATCCCATACGGACTGTGATAGTTCGCGAACAGCTGCTTTTTATCCGTGAACTCCTCCGACGACCCGAATTCATTCGACCAGGTCATGTACCAGCACCAGGGAATCTGTTCCTTCACAATCGCGTCCACATCCGGCTGCGTGCCGACCTCCGCCAGCGCGCAGATTTTTTCTGTCGGCGTAATCCGGATCAGCTCCCGGTAGCCGTCCGCCTGCGAATGGTGTTCATGCGCCGGCAAATACGTATCCCGGGAAATGATATCCACCATATCGTCGCCCGGATATCCCTCGGGAAGCACGGAATTCCATACCCAGATCAGATGATTCAGACCCTTTTTCTCCGTAAAATAACGATACATGAACTGATAAAGCTTTTTCGCGAGTTCCGGTCCCCGGCTGCCCCACCAGAACCATGTTCCATCCGACTCATGGAAGGGTCTCCACAGCACCGGGATGTTTTCCTCCTGGAACCGGCGCAGATGAACGGCCATTAGGTCCAGGTCACGCAGCATCGCCCGGTGCTCCTTTGTGCCTTCGACCAGTGCCTTTTCCCCGTCAAAGTCTGTATTTTCCGCATAAAAGCTCTTGTCCCTGCCGCCCACCGGAGAATACCAGTGCCAGGTCAGGGTCACGATTCCTTTCTTTCTTCCCCAGTCCAACGCATTCTCGATCGTCCCCAGGTTCTCATAAAGCTCCTTCAGGCAGGCTTCATTGCAGGTATCCCACTGCACATTTCCGGAATAAGCCAGCAGCTCAAATCCGCAGATCGCAGGGAGCTTTCCCGTCACTTCCTTAATATAGTGCAGCTCCTTCGGATCCCTGGTCTGCGTGTGCTGCCCAAGAAGGACTCCCTTTCCCGCCACCTCATCCAGATACTTCATCAGTGCTGCCGCCTCCGGCGTCGCGTTCGCGTTGCACGGTGTGCTGATTCGACTCATACTTTTTTCTCCTTCCGCTCAATGCTATTCCGCCCGAAAAGAGGTCCCCGACTCATCCTCCCAAACGGTATCAGATTCATCTTATCATATTATTGTGAAACAGTCCAGAACAGCATCAAAATGGACGGCGTAAATCTACTGTAGGAATCGTAGTGGCGGAGACCACCAGAAATGC
>JAJQGP010000077.1 GCA_021200475.1 Lachnospiraceae bacterium | reverse complement strand
GATTATGAATGACCGGATTTTTGGGCGGCTGCTCTGATCAGGACGGGAAAGGGTTAGTGGTGATACAGATGGACAGACGAAAGGCAGAAGCTGCGATTGAAGCGATCCTGTTTGCCATGGGAGATGCGGTGGAGACGGAGAAGATCGCGGCAGCGATCGAGCAGGATACAGAGACAACAGAAAAACTGATCCGGGATTTGGGCGACCGCTACCGGCAGGAAGACCGCGGGATTGAGCTGACAGAACTGGACGGCGCATGGCAGCTCTGCACAAAAAAAGAATTCTGTGAATGCCTGATCCGCCTGTCAAAGCAGCCCCGGAAGCTGGTGCTCACCGATGTCGTCATGGAGACGCTTTCCATTATCGCCTACAAGCAGCCGATCACGAAGCTGGAGATTGAAAAAATACGCGGAGTAAAGAGCGATCACGCGGTCAACCGGCTGGTGGAATTCAATCTGATCACAGAGATGGGGCGGCTGGATGCGCCCGGACGCCCGATCCTTTTCGGGACGACAGAAGAATTCCTGCGGCATTTTGGCCTGCACTCCCTGGAGGATCTGCCCGAGGTCAGTACCGTGCAGATGGAAGACTTCAAAGCCGAGGCAGAGGAAGAGATCGAGGCAAAGGCAGAGGTGTAATGAAAAAAGAATTTCCCGCATAGAATGAGGCAAAGCCATGAGGCGGGGATTTCTATGAGTCAGATGGACGGCCGGTACCGGACATGGCGCAGCCTGCTGCCGGTTTTTCTGTTTTTAGCGCTGGGACTTCTGACCGGCAGCGCCCTGCCGGAACTTCTGCGCATGGGAGGCGGCAATTACGCCGGATTGGCCAGCAGCTACAGCTTCCGGGTTTACGGGAACCTTAGCGTAAACGTGTGGGAGCTTTTTTCTTATGTGGTATCGGTGCGGATGCCGGTACTGCTGTTTCTGTGGATGAGCAGCTTTACGACCCTGGGGATCTTCTTCCATCTGGGCTATGCCTGGTGGATTACCGCGTCGGGTGCGATGCTGCTGGCGCTTTTTTGCCGGCGCAGCGGATTCCGTGGGGTTGCGCAGTTTTGCTGCTGCATCTTTCCCCAGTGGATGATTTATGCGCTTCTCTGGAAAAGAGAGCTGTCCGCCTGGCTCCAGAGAAGGCGCAGGGCGCCGGAGCCGTTTCAGGGGCCGGTTAGGAAGCTGCAAAGACGGGATGCCCTCGAGCTGACCCGTCTGGCTGCGCTCTGCCTTCTCGGCTGTGCCTGTGAAGCCTTTCTGGGCACATGGGTACTGCGCCTGTATTTACGCCTGTGACTGCGGCCATCCGCATGCGGCGAAAGGGACAGCGTTCACGCCAGGTACATTCTGCGAAAGGGACAGCGGCCACGTCAGGTACATTCTGCGAAGGGGACAGCAGTCGCTCAGGCATATTCTGCGGGAGGAGCGGCGATACGTGCAGCCGCATTCTGAGAGAGACAGAGGGAAAACCATCTGCATGCTTCGAAAAACCGGGACAGGGGGAATACAGTATGTTTGGAAGAAAAAGAACACAGGATAACAAACAGCAGCTGCGGTCGCAAAAGAGCTACGACCCGGCGGTCTATAAGCCGGTCTTAAGGTGCAGCATCTGCAATGGAGAGCAGGTGGCCGGATTTAAGAATCGTGAGACCGGAAAATTCGAGGAGGTCATGTTCATCCGCAATGAGCATGAGTTGGCCGGGTTTCTGAAGTCTTATGGTCTGGAAACGATTGAAAAAGAGTATTAATGCGGCGTAAAATACACAGGCAGTGAGAGAGAGGGCGGAATCATGGAGAAAAAGGAAATCCTGAAGATCTATGGGACAGACTACCGGGAGATGACGCGGGAGCTCTTAAAGCGGGCCGGTCTGCGCGGACTGCTTCCGGCGGATAAGGCCAGCCGGATTGGCATAAAGCCAAATCTGGTGTCCGCCTCTCCGGCTTCCTGCGGCGCGACTACGCATCCGGAGATTGTCGCCGGCATCATCGAATATTTGCAGGAGGACGGCTACCGGAATATCGTGATCGCCGAGGGCTCCTGGGTGGGAGAAAAGACCTCTGATGTGATGCGCGTCTGCGGCTATGACCGGCTGGCCAGACAGTACGGTGTGGAATTTCTGGACGCGCAGCGGGATTCTGTCTTCGAAAAAGACTGCGCGGGAATGAAGCTGAACCTGTGCGGCTGCGTGCGGCAGTTTGATTTTCTGATCAATGTGCCGGTGCTCAAGGGGCACTGCCAGACCCGCATCACCTGTGCGCTGAAAAATATGAAGGGTCTGATTCCCAACAAAGAAAAACGCCGTTTTCACGCCATGGGGCTGCATAAGCCCATCGCGCACCTGAACGCAGGCATCCGCCAGGACTTCATCGTCGTCGATCACATCTGCGGAGACCTGGATTTTGAAGATGGCGGCAATCCCGTTGTGCGCAATTGTATCATGGCCGCGCGGGACCCGGTGCTGGTGGATGCGTATGTCTGCCAGCTGCTGCACTATACCGTCGATCAGGTGCCTTACGTGCGCATGGCGGAGCAGCTCGGCGTCGGCAGTGCGGACATTTCGCAGGCGCGTATCACGACCTGCGGCACACAGCCGGAACAGGAAGAGCTCCCCAGAAAACATAAGATCGTAGAGCTGGAGGATGCGGTCTGTGAAGTGGAATCCTGCAGCGCCTGCTATGGCTATCTGATCCCGGCGCTGGAAATGCTGCGCCAGGATGGACTTCTGGAGCAGCTGGACGAAAAAATCTGCATCGGCCAGGGGTATCAGGGCAAGACAGGGGAGCTTGGCATTGGCCGTTGTACAGCCGGATTTAACCATCATCTGAACGGGTGTCCGCCGACCGAAGGGCAGATGTATGAATTCCTGAAGGATTATATAGAAAACACAGCCCTTTGCAGATAAATCTGCACAGGCTTTTTCATATAGCTGGCATTCCGTGCATAACGTTCAGAGCAGCAGGCCGCAGACCGCCTGCCGCTCTGAACTGTTTACAACATCTTGTGCCCCCTGAAATCCCTTTGGCGAAATCTTGAAAATGCAAGAAAAAGCAATGCGTTCAGACGGATTTTGGGTCAAAAAACCGGTTGATTTTAGCGAAAAATGTGGGTATAATACGCCTACATCCGCTGAAAATATACAATTCTGGTAACTATTCAGAACAGCAGGCCACAGACCGCCTGCGATGCAGGCTATATGCCGCTAACGCGTCATATGTCTGTGGCTTGATGGGCGTTCCGCCCATCCCGAAATGAAAACACAGCCTTTAGCAGGTAAACCTGCACAGTCTGTCTTTTCATTTCGATGCTGTTCTGAACTATTACCAATTCTGATAAGGCCAGATGGGAAAAGACCGGGGTTGTTCTTATGCGCAGGACCAGAGGGGAGGCAGCATTGTCTGCCTGTGTTCGTCCTGCATGCCGGGCCGTGCATGGCGCTGTCCGATTTGCGGAAAGGGAAATTCATGGAAGGTTGAGGTTCTGGTTCATGTGTCTGGAGTTACCACAGTTTATTGATTATCTGAAAGAACAGAAGAACGCGTCGGAAAGCACCGTTGATTCCTATCAGAGGGACTTAAAAAAGCTGGACAGCTATCTGGCTGACCTGGGTGTGGACCAGGTCGCGAATGTGACCACGACGACGCTGAATTCTTACATATTATATCTGGAAAAGCAGGGGATGTCTACCGCTACCGTTTCACGGAATGTGTCCTCGATGAAGGCTTTCTTTCACTATGTCTACCGCAGGCATGAGATTTCAGACGATCCGACCGAGGCGATCCGGGCGCCGCATATCGAGAAAAAGATGCCCGGGATTCTGAGCCAGGAGGAGACGGCCCGTCTGCTGGAGCAGCCGTCCGGCGATACGCCGAAGGAGCTGCGGGATCGGGCGATGCTGGAGCTGATGTACGCGACCGGTATGCGTGTCACCGAGCTGATCCTGGTTGGGATGGAGGATGTGCACCTCGGGATGAATTACGTTCTGTGCAGCGAGGGCGGTAAAGAGCGCGTGATTCCGTTCGGCGATACAGCGAAGCACGCGGTTGAGCGGTATCTGAAGGAGGGCAGAGACCGGCTCCTGAAGGGAAATGAGAGCGGGCTGCTCTTTGTCAATTGCTCCGGACATGCCATGAGCCGTCAGGGCTTCTGGAAGATCGTGAAATCCTACGCGGCGAAAGCGGGGATCACCTCGGACATCACGCCGCAGACCCTGCGGCATTCGTTCACCGTGCATCTGATTCAGAATGGAGCGCCGCTGGATTCCGTCCAGGCGATGCTCGGACACGCAGATTTATCGACGACACAGGCCGCATACAGGGATCTGGGCGTTGACCGGGTACAGCGTGTATACCATGCTTCCCACCCCAGAGGATAAAGAGAAAACGGATAGGAGATCGTTCCCCTATCCGTTTTTTTGATGCACACAGGCGGGTGTGGAAATTTGCGGCTTGCGCCGCACCCACCTGGCGCAGCGGATAGGGGTGATAGCACCATCCTATCCGATTGCGCACGGCCGCGCAAGGAATATTTCTGGCTAACGCCAGCCGCGTTTACTTATGCCTGGTTTTCCGGGGCGAGACACGTAACGGGCGCGTCAAAGCTCGGGTTGAAGGCATAGAAGTTCCTGGCGTCCAGTCCATCCTGAACGCTGCGCATGGCTTCGCCGAAGCGCTGGAAGTGTACCACCTCGCGGGCGCGCAGGAAGCGGATCGGGTCAACGACGTCCGGGTCCTTTACCAGGCGGAGAATGTTGTCGTACGTGGTGCGGGCCTTCATTTCCGCGGCCAGATCCTCCGACAGATCCGTAAGGGGGTCGCCGGTCGACTGGAACTCCGTCGCGCAGAAGGGTGCTCCGCCCGCGGCCTGCGGCCATACGCCGATCGTGTGATCCGCGTAATAGGGGGCAAAGCCTTCCTTTTCTATTTCTTCCGGAGAAAGTCCGCGGGTCAGCTGGTGGATGATGGTCGCCACGATTTCCAGATGGGCCAGCTCTTCGGTGCCTACATCTGTGAGAATGGCCGATACGGTTCCGTTCGGTGAGGTGTAGCGTTGTGAGAGATAACGCATGGAGGCGCCCATCTCACCGTCCGGGCCTCCGTACTGGCTCAGAATGACCTGCGCCAGCTTTGCGTTCGGTGTCTTGATTTTTACTGGATATTCCAGTCGTTTCTCATAATACCACATTAAAGCTCGCCTCCTTCCCACGGCCATGCCTGGGTGACCCATTTCACACTGTAAGGCGCTCCCGGTCCGCCCATGCCGTAGCGCATCGGTCCATATTTTTCCTCATAAAGGTGCAGCGCCCGGTTTCGCCGGTGATTATATTTGTGAAAATGTTCCCGCGCGCGCTCATCGTTCGGATGCGTATCCAGATACAGCATCAGGTCGTAGGCGCAGAAGCTTACTTCATCCAGATACCGGAGAAGCTGCTGCCGGCTGCCGGTCGGAATATCGGCGGCCTCCATCGCTTCGGCATATCCGTCTGTGCTGCATACGCAGTCGGTTTCCGTGTGTGTGTAGCTCTCTCTGACACGTGGGCGTCCATCCGGAACACCCATGCCCGGACGGCTGCCCATCATACCGCGCATAGTTCTTCCATTTCCATACATGGCTCCTTCTCTGTTCACCGGCATTTTCCCCCTTTCCCGCAGAATGGTTTGCAAAGACTCTCAAAAACGGTACCGACCTTCAGTGCGGTACAGGGGTCATAGGGAATTTCCCACTGCTGACAGGGTACATAGCTCATCGCCAGCGGTGCGTCCGCTGCTGTCAGGTGATCATAAACGCTGTCGACCAGGGCATTCTCCCTGCCCATGCATCCACAGCTCTGGCTTTGAATGTCCGACATAATGGCTCCTTTCTGAAAACAGGTTCTCTTTAGAATATGAAATGGCTGCTGTAATTGTGTTGCCACTCACATTTTCTATTATTCCCGAAAAATATTCTCTTAGCACTGGAAAATCACAGCGGGATATGTTATGATAACCACATTGCGAATTTATTTAGTGACAATTCAGAATGGAAGCGGAGCGCAGGCCTGCGGTCTGCTGTTCTGAATGGCTGCTTTGTTTTCAGGGGAATTAAGGGGACTTTCTATGGCAGTAAATACGGGAAACCTGCGCCCGGTACAAAAAAAGAAAAAAGCGGTTCCCAGGCAGAGGAAGCGCTTCTTTGTGAGCAGGTCGGCAGACGCTGAGCGGGATTATTTTGATTACAACCTTCTCGCGGTAGTGATTCTGCTGACCTGCTTCGGGCTGATTATGCTGTACAGCTCCAGCGCCTATGAGGCGATTGTGGAGAACAACGATGACATGGTTTATTTCCGCAAGCAGGCGATTATCAGCGCGCTCGCGCTCGTCTGTGCGCTGATTGGCTCTCAGATCGACTACCATCGGCTGGCGGATTTCTCGGGGATTCTATACGGGGTATCGCTGGGCCTGCTGTTTCTCACAAGTATTATCGGGATTGAGGTGAATGGCGCGCGGCGCTGGCTGGGGACGAGCTCGTTTTCCTTTCAGCCGGCTGAGATTGCCAAGCTGGCAGCGATTTTGCTGTTTCCGACCATTATCGCGAAGGCGGGCTATACGTTTCGGGGAATCAAGGCTGTGGTGGTCATAGGCGTGTTAGGACTTTTTCTGGCGGGGTTTACCTATGTTTTTACGGAAAACCTGAGCACGGCGATTATTATTATGGGGATCACCGTGGCTTTGATTTTTATCGCGCACCCGAAGACCATTCCGTTCGTGATTGCGGCTCTTGTGGGCGTCGCCGTGATTGCGGTTCTGGTGGCATGGATTATCTCAGGGAATGTAAGCGGCGGCTTCCGCATCTCGCGTATCCAGGTCTGGCTGCACCCGGAGGATTACGCGAGCGGCAGCGGCTACCAGATCCTTCAGGCGCTCTACGCGATCGGCAGCGGCGGCTTTTTTGGAAAGGGACTGGGAAACAGTACACAGAAGCTTGGCTCGCTTCCTGAGGCACAGAATGATATGATCTTTTCGATCATCTGCGAGGAGCTGGGCCTGTTCGGCGCAGCGCTGGTGATGCTGCTGTTTGTCTTTCTGCTGTACCGCCTGGCGGTAATCGCACAGAACGCACCGGACCTGCTCGGTTCGCTGATTGTCTGCGGGATTTTTGTACATATCGCATTGCAGGTCATCCTGAATATCGCGGTGGTGACCAATCTGATCCCCACCACGGGCATCACCCTGCCGTTCATCAGCTACGGAGGGACGTCCATTCTCTTCCTTATGGCGGAGATGGGACTGGCTCTCGGTGTATCGCGGCAGATCAAATTCAAGGGAGAATAAATCTGGTTTGCGGGAATCCTTTTGAAAGAGGGAAGGATACCGGAGAATCCGGAAACAGGAAAGAGGAGAACATGATGGAAAAGGTAAAAACACGTTTTGCACCCAGTCCGACCGGGCGGATGCATGTAGGCAATTTGAGAACCGCGCTTTACGCGTATCTGATTGCGAAGCATGAGAATGGCACCTTTATGCTGCGCATTGAGGACACAGACCAGGAGCGCCTGGTGGAGGGTGCGGTGGATATTATCAACCGCACACTGGAAAAGACCGGCCTGGTTCATGATGAGGGCCCGGATAAGGACGGCGGCGTCGGACCGTATGTCCAGAGTGAGCGGCAGAAGGCCGGTATTTATATGAAATATGCCAAAGAACTGGTGGATAAGGGAGAGGCGTACTACTGCTTCTGCACGAAGGAGCGCCTGGAGTCCCTGAAGCAGGAGGTCGCGGGCAAGGAGATCTCCGTTTATGACAAGCACTGCCTCCATCTTTCCAAAGAGGAAGTTGAGGAGAAGCTCGCTTCCGGTATTCCCTGGGTCATTCGTCAGAATGTGCCGCGGGAGGGGACGACGACGTTTGAGGATGAGATTTACGGTACAATTGAGGTACCGAATGAAGAGTTCGACGACATGATTCTGATCAAGTCCGACGGCTTCCCGACCTACAATTTCGCCAATGTGGTAGACGACCACCTGATGGGCATCACCCATGTCGTGCGCGGCAATGAGTACCTTTCCTCCGCACCGAAATACAATCGCCTCTACGAGGCCTTCGGCTGGGAGGTGCCGGTGTATGTACATTGCCCGCTGATCACGGACGCAGAGCACAGGAAGCTGAGCAAACGCTCTGGCCATTCCTCCTTCGAGGACCTGCTGGACCAGGGCTTTGTCTCCGAGGCGATTATCAATTACGTAGCTCTGCTCGGCTGGTGCCCGGAGGACAACCGGGAGATCTTTTCCCTGCCGGAGCTGGTGGAAGCGTTTGATTATCATCATATGAGCAAGTCTCCGGCGGTCTTTGACATGCAGAAGCTTCGCTGGATGAATGGGGAATATCTGAAAGCGATGGACGTGGATGTCTTCTATGAGGCTGCGCTTCCTTATCTGAAGCAGGCGCTCACAAAGGACCTTGACCTGCACAGGATTGCGGCCATGGTCAAGACCAGGATTGAGGTTTATCCGGATATCCCGGAGATGGTAGATTTCTTTGAAAAGCTGCCGGATTATGAGGTCTCGCTTTACACGAACAAAAAATCAAAATCGACCGAAGCCACCAGCCTGGAGGTACTGAAGGAACTGCTTCCCCGTCTGGAGGCGCAGGAGGATTTTGGCAATGATGCGCTCTTTGCTCTGCTCAAGGCATATGTGGACGAGAAGGGCTGCAAGGTGAATTTCGTGATGTGGCCTGTCCGCATTGCAGTCTCCGGGAAAGCCATGACGCCGGCCGGCGCGACCGAGATCATGGACGTCCTGGGAAAAGAAGAGTCGCTTGCGCGGATCCGCGCGGCAATCAGAAAGCTGGAGGACTCACATGGCATTCAGTGAGGCTCAGGAAAGGGCGATCGCTAACAAAGACGGTCCGGCCATGGTACTGGCCGGGCCGGGTTCCGGAAAAACCCTCGTTATTACACAGAGAACAAAATATCTGATTGATACTTACCAGGTCAATCCGCGGGAAATCCTGGTCATTACCTTCACGAAAGCTGCCGCGCAGGAAATGCAGGGGCGTTTTGGGGCAATCTGCGGCCGCGGGGGTGTGACCTTCGGAACCTTTCACGCGGTCTTTTTTGGCATCCTTAAGCACGCCTACCATTACACCGCCGCCAATGTGATGAGCGAAGAGACCAGAGTACGGCTGATCCGGGACATCTGTGCGCAGTGCGGCGCCGGACGGGCCGCTGCGGGAGCAGCTTCGTCCGGGACGGCGGGCGGAGCGGCTGCCGAGATGGAGGCAGATACGATCTCCGGGATCGCCGCAGAGATCAGTGCGGTCAAAAATGAGCATATTTCGCTGGACCATTATTACGCACGCTCCTGTGCAGAGGAGGTCTTCCGTGAGGTCTACCGCCGCTATGAGGATGTGCACCGGCAGCAGCGGCTGCTGGATTTTGACGATATGCTCACCTACACCTGGGAGCTTCTGACCCAGCGGCAGGGCATCCTGCACGCCTGGCAGGAGCGCTGGCACTATATTTTGGTGGATGAATTTCAGGATATCAATCTGCTGCAGTATGAGATACTGCGGCTTCTGGCCGCGCCGCGGAACAATCTTTTTATCGTCGGGGACGACGACCAGTCTATTTACCGCTTCCGCGGCGCGAAACCGGAGATCATGCTGAACTTTCCCAAAGACTATCCGGAGGCAGAGACCATTTTGCTGGATCAGAATTTCCACTCGGCCGGGAAGGTGGTCTGTGCAGCGCGGAAAGTGATAGAGGAGAACAAACACCGCTTTACAAAGAATATCCGTTCGGTCCGCCCGGAGGGCCTTCCCATCGACATCCGCGAATTTCAGGACCCGGATCATGAGAGTCTGTACCTGGTGCAGCAGATCCGCAGACGGGCCGAAGAGGAGCAGGTTCCTTACCAGGATATGGCGATCCTGGTGCGGACCAATCAGGGAGCGGGTCCGATTGCCGAGCGCCTGACCGAGTTCAATATCCCGTTTCTGATGCGCGAGGCTCTGCCGAGCGTCTACGATCACTGGATTGCGAAGGACCTTTTCGCTTACTTTCACCTTGCCTATGAGGGACTGGATCGCGCCGAATTTCTGCAGGTCATGAACCATCCGACGCGCTACATCAGCCGCGACGCGGTGGGCGCGGCCTGCAGGAGCATTCCGCGGACGGAGGGATCCAACCCGCAAAAAGCGGAGCACACACCACAAAACAGGGATGCCCGGCGACAGCTCTCTTTTGCGGCACTTCATGAGTACTACCGGGATAAAGAGTGGATGGAGGAGCATCTGGTGAATTTTGAGGCAGACCTGAAGCTTCTGCCGAACCTCAAGCCCTACGCTGCGGTCAACTACATCCGATACGGGATGCAATATGAGAAGTATCTGCGTGAGTACGCAGCGCACCGGCGGATGAAGCCGGAGGAGCTGCTGGAGATTTTCGATGAGCTCCAGGAGGGCGCAAAGCCGTATGAGAGCGTTTCCGAGTGGAAGACACATATTGAAGAATACCGGGCCGCTCTCGAAGAAAACCGCAGGAAGGTCAAAAAAGGGGAGACGGAGGCGGTCACGATCGCCACGCTTCACGCCTCAAAGGGCCTGGAATTTCCGGAGGTATTCCTCCCGGATGTAAATGAGGGGATTCTGCCGCACCACCGCGCCTCCCTGGAGGCCGATTTCGAAGAAGAGCGCCGCCTGTTTTACGTCGGCATGACCCGGGCAAAGGATCGGCTGCATATCTTCTATACAAAAGAGCGGTATGGGAAAAAACAGGAGCCGTCCGGATTTCTGGATACGCTGCTCGAGTAAATGGGAATTATTTCCAGGTCACATATACATTTTTGGATAATCTGCCAACCCTGCCGCGCGGATGGCGCAAGATTTTTGTAGGGATTGAAGGAACGAAAAAGTAAAGTTAAGGTTGAAAACTTTTGCAGAACGGTTTATAATGATGCAGTGGGTTCTCACTGAACGTCATATGTGATGCGAACAGGAGAGAGAATTCATTTGTAATCATGATTCATACTACATATATATTGGAGAATACTATGGGGACAACCGGACAGACAGATACCGGGAGGATGACCGGAACGGTAAATACCGGGAAGACGACCGGTGCGGGAAATACGGAGAAAATAACCAGGCAGACGGGGAATGTGCCGCAGGCCGCTGCGCGTCAGCGCCAGCAGCCGGAGCAGATTGACCTGAAAGAGCTGTTTTTCATGCTGCTCGCGCACTGGAAGATGATTTTGCTGGCGACTCTTGCGGGGGCGGCTTTGCTGGGTGCGTACTGTACCTTCCTCCTCTCGCCGTCTTACGAGACGACAGCTTCGATCTATATTACGAGCACGGATTCCGTGATCAGCATTTCGGACCTGCAGCTGTCGGCTGCA
Source organism: Lachnospiraceae bacterium (assembly GCA_021200475.1). Taxonomy (GTDB): domain Bacteria; phylum Bacillota; class Clostridia; order Lachnospirales; family Lachnospiraceae; genus Choladousia. Next base: position 8,120 of record JAJQGP010000077.1, on the reverse strand, counting down.
CTGACCGAAGACTATGCCATGATTATCAAGAGCCGGACCGTGCTGAATGAAGTCATCGACGAGATGGGACTCGACCTGGACTACAAAGCCCTCGGCAAGCTGGTCTCGGTGAGCAATCCGGATTCGACACACATTGTGCAGATCACGGTCACCTGCAGTGACCCGGAGCTGGCCCGCGACATCGCGAACGCTCTGGTGGAGATCGGTGTAGATCAGATTTATCAGGTGGTAGGCAGCAGTATGCCGACGGTGATTGACTATTCCGCGGCAGAGTCCGTGGAGGAGATCGCAGATAGCCTGCTTTCCTGGCTGGTGAAGGGTGGCCTTCTGGGTGCGGTCCTGGTCTGCGGGATTCTCGTATTGCGCTCGCTGATGGATACGTCTTTGAAGACAGAAGAGGATATTGAGAAGTATCTGGGATTGCCGGTACTTTCGAGTATTCCTTATTATCAGGAATTATAAGAGAAAGGAGTCGGTGCCATGGCTGAGTACGAACCACTTGTGAGCTGGACGATGCCTGGACAGAAGCCGGACCAGGAGGAGAAAAAGATCATCACTCCCAAGTTCGAGCCGCTGCCTTTCCGGGTAAAGGAAGCCATTAATATTCTGCGTGGTAACATTCAGCTCAGCGGATATGATCTGAAGCTGATCTCCGTTACGAGCGCGGTGCCGGACGAAGGGAAATCTTCCGTTTCCTTCCATCTGGCGAACAGTTTTGCCAGTCTGGGGAAAAAGACTCTTTTCCTGGACTGTGATATTCGCAAATCCGTGATCCGGGAGCGGTATGGGATTTCGGGAAGACATGACGGACTGACGGAGTTCCTTATCGGAAAGTGCAAGATCCCGGAGATCGTATCGAAGACGAATGATGAGAATCTGGACCTTATTATGACTGGCGCACAGTCGCCGAATCCGAGCGAGCTGATTTCCGGAGAGCGCTTCCGGATGCTTTGCCAGTGGTGCAGACAGAAGTATGACTATGTCATCATGGATACGCCCCCGGTTAATACGGTGATCGACGGTACCCTCGTCTCGAAGCAGTGCGACGGTACGGTACTGGTCGTTGTGAGCGGCCAGACGGAGCGGAATCAGGCTCTGAAGGCAAAGCGGCAGCTGGAATACGCGAATGTCCGCATCCTGGGCGTCGTAGCGAACAAGGTCGGCGCACAGAAAAATGGCTACGGTTATGGGTATGGCTATGGTTACGGCTATGGCTACTATAATAAATATTACAGCAAATACGAAGACAAAGAGCCGGATACACACGGCAGAGGAAGATGAGCGCCGGGGCGCCCGGGGATGAGGAGCATGGCACACAGCAGCCTGACGAGAGTATGCAGGAGCATCACCATGAGCACCGCCATGGGCATCACCACCATCACCGGCACCATCATTCCAGCCACAGCCGCCGCGTGAAGAGGCGGAATTTCCTGCTCTCGAGCGCGCTCATCGTCCTGCTTGTCGGCGGGATCGCCGGTGTGATGATCCGCCAGGCGTGGGTTCGGCAGCAGAGCCTGCAGGTCACGGCTAAGAATACCTATGACATGAGTGAGGAAGGGTACCGGGAGATCACCGTGGACGGAGAGACCTGGCGTTATAACAACCTGGTCACCACGGTTCTGTTCGCCGGCATTGACTCCACCGGAAAGATGGAGACGAGCGCCCGGTATGGCAGCGCGGCACGCGCCGACAGCATTGAGCTGATCGTCATGGACAAATACAACAGCCGCCTGACGATCGTCGCCATCAGCCGCGATACCATGACCCAGATCCGCCGCTATTCCTCCATCGGGAACGACGACGGCCTGTATACCTCCCATCTGGGATACGCTTACACCTGGGGCAATGGAGGGACGGTCAGCTGTGAGAGCCTGACCGAAGCAGTCTCGTTGCTCTTTGACGGCATCCCGATTCTCGACTATGTGGTGATGAATCAGGACTCGATGGTTTACGTCAACGATCTGGTCGGCGGGATCACGGTCACGGTGCCGAACTCGGAGCTGGCGGAGGAATATCCGGAGCTGACCGAGGGAGCGGTCGTCACTCTGGATGAGTCGAATGTCCGCGCGTTCCTGCAGTACCGCGATACCTCGGAAGATTTCAGCAACGAAGGGCGCATGGAGCGCCAGCAGGCGTATATTACCGCTTATATTGAGACGGTTCGCCAGATGTCGTCCTCAGAGATCGAATCCGCCTGGGAGTCCCTTACGGAGATGGAGGATTACCTCCAGACCAGCATTACGAAAAATCAGTACCTCGAGCTGGCGGAGCTGGTGCAGAGCCTGGATTTTTCCGAGAGTGACTACATTCAGCTGTCCGGAGAGGATGAAGCAGGCGAGCTGCACGATGAGTTTTATGTCGACGAGGAAGCACTGCAGGAGCTGATCCTTGAACTGTTTTACATCAAAGACTGAAAGGACGAACCGGAAGCGGCTGATGCCATTGGGAGATGCCTTTCATTGATCCTGTTTTCCATCCGATGCGGCTGACGCATGGGAAGAAATAGATATTACAAAAGCTATACCACACCTACACACCAAACGGGAAGCGCGTGAAGCCGTTTCCCATCACCCAGGAAACCTGCCTATAAAGAATGGAGGAGAAAGGTTATGTTAAGCAAATCCATGAAGAAAAGAGCTACCGCACTTGTGCTTGCTGCTGCTGTGGCAGCCGGTTCTGCTCTTCCGGTGAATGCAGCCCCGAGCATCTCGGAGATCATTCCGGAAAATCCGGTCGTACAGGATGAAAGCCTGGCGGAGGGCCAGGAACTGATCGTACAGAACGCCGATACCTCTGCCTATGCGGATCAGACCGTAGCGGAAGTGGTCGAAAACTTTAATGACGACAATACGACAACGACGATTAAAGAAGTCATAGAAGCCCTTGGCGTCGATACCACGACAAATCAGACGACGGAATCCGGTAAGGTCGTAAACGCGACGCTCTACGAAGCGATCACCGCGTTTGTCGACATCGCGATCAGGGAATCAGATGGTTCTGTCCATTACAACAGCAACGGCTCGATTACCGCGACCGTCACAATCGAGGCGGCCAAAGACCGTGAAGCGAGTAACCTGCTGATTATCCAGATTGACCCGAATAACGGCAAGACCTATTTTGTCACGATCGATGAGCTGAATTCCGAGACAGGAGAAGTCACTGCGACGTTCCCGACCCTCGGCGCGATTGCCCTTGCAGAGAAGGTGCCGATCGTCGTGAAAAATACTTCACCGGAGCTTTATGATGATGAAGTGACCGCAGAGGTGATCACGGAGTTCCAGGAGGAGAGCCAGGATATCACACTTTATGATGTCCTGAAGAGCCTGACCGATAAGACCGATGCCTATGACACCGACTTCATCGAGCTGACCGAAGAGCTGGAGCGCATCTTGAACGAGCAGATCGAGGTCGCAGAGAATGTCGTGATTGATGTCGCTGACTATACCAGCGCGATGGGCTTCGCGGATATGGCGATCAAATATGGCAAGGATGAAGCGGGAAACGACACGTACTCCTACAACATGGACGGCAGCCTGATCGTTGATGCATATCGTGATATCGAATACATTGACTGGGCACGCATCGTGACCTACGGGTATGAGGATTATGATACAGAAGCAGCGGAAAATGATCCATCTCTGCTGACCGAGCTCGAGCCATTTGTTCTGGAAGACTGCTTCGTGATGCAGATCAATTCTGTAACCGGCGAGATCAACTTTATCTACGAACCGGTAGTTTATTTCACTACCTTAAGTGCACTGATGGAAGAGGAGACTGAAGTCGAGACCGAGGCGGAAACTGAGGCATTGACTGAAGCTGTGGCAGAGGCTGCCACGGAAGAGGAGACTGAGGTTGAGACAGAAGCGCTCGAAGATACCTCTCTGCTTCACTGGACGGTGGAAGACGAAGACAAGGTGACCGAATTAGAGATCCCGGTACTGGCAATCCAGGGTGAATTCGAGGATATGGGACCGTTCGCGATCTTCATGCCGGAAGAGGGCACCAACAGCTACCATAAGAGCAGCAGATAACATTCTGTATTTATTTAAGGAACATTGTGTGTTCCGCACAAGGGCTGACTGGACTGCGGAACACATTTTCCGTTAAAGGCAAGGCAAGTGATTGGCAATGATCCGGCGCAGCAGGCGAACGGCAGGCTGCAGGGGTCCGGTGCCAGTTACAAGGAGAAAGGAGCCATATGGGCAGATCTCGCGGAACCTATTCAAAGAAACAAAGTCCCATCCTTATTGTACTGTATGTAGTCGTGGTGGTGCTTCTGGTCGCCTGTATCGGCTATTTTTATTACCTGTCCCGGCAGCAGAACAGCGCTTACCAGGAACGCAGAGCGACCATGATTCAGGAGGAGGAAGAATACCAGGCCTCCGATGATGATATAGAAACGGAAGCACTGAAGTCCCTGGCGGACGTGCTGGAAAAGGATGACGAGGATACTCTCGACGAGGAGCAGGATGTATTGGATGATGAGGAGGAAGAAGCATCCGAATCCGATTAAAGAGGCATCCGGGGATGATTTCCAATCCCAGGGAAGTGAGAGATTGACTGTGTGGATGTAAAAAATTCTGAACGCGTTTTGTTATCGCTTCGCCGTACAGAAACGCGGCAGATGTCATAGAGTGTGCAGATTCGCGGGAAGACGCCGGCGGAATGGCGAAGCCATGCCTGAAAGTCCTGTTGCCTGAAACCCGTGATGATCCGGTTTCAGGCAGCTGTGTGATCAGAGAAATTGAAATCCGAGCGATTTCATGTAATACATGTGTGTAAAAGCACATTTTTTTTATGCTTTTTTATAATTTTTCATAGGTAATAAATTATAAAATAAAAAGTTGAAATCATATGGTTATTCAGAACAGCAGGCCACAGGTCTGCGCTTTACTTCGGATGTCGCTGTTCTGGATTATAATAAAATTTATTTTATGACAATCCCAGATGCCGTTATCCTGTCTCTGAAGGGTTGGCAAAAGAATGAAACGATCTGAAGAGAAAGAGAGCAGATTATGTACAGAATAGAAACGGAAGGCTGGTTAAAACATTATGACTTTATCATCCTTGACATCCTTTGCCTTCATGCTGCTTTTATTTTGGCGTATGCGGCCAGTGGTCAGGGATGGAATCCATATGAACAGATGTTGTACCGGAACATGGCTATTTTTCTGACGCTCACCGATCTGCTGGTCATCTTTTCCATGGACACGCTGAAGGGCGTCCTCAAGCGTAACAGGCATGCAGAATTCCTGTTCACATCCAGGCACATGGCTGTGCTGATGGCTCTGTCCCTTCTGTACCTGTTTGTACTGCAGCAAGGCAGCGCCTATTCACGAGGGGCTCTGTTTCTGACCTTTGTCATCTACGCGGTATTGACCTTTCTGCTGCGGCTGCTCTGGAAGAGCATCCTGGTAAAGCACAGAGCGGTAGGAGGAGAGCGGTCGCTTTTGATTGTTACATCTTCCGATATTGCGGAGGAAGTGATCGCAAACCTGAAAGAGAATAATTACGCCGGATATACCATCGCCGGAGCAGTGCTCATCGACGACAGGACTGCAGACAACGACGTCCCGGATCATCAGGAAGAAACACCCGCTTTCCGGGAAGCGGCGGCAGCAAAAACGACTGCGGACAGGAGTGTTCACAACAGCTGCATCGCCGGAATCCCCATCGTAGCCAGCAGTGAAAAAGCGGCCATGTATGTCTGCAAAGAATGGATCGATGAAGTGATCGTCGTTCCGTCGGAGAATACGTCATTTCCGGAAAAGCTAATGGGCGAGCTGCGGGAGACGGGGGTCACCATTCATCTGAATCTGGCAAAAGTATCGAACGAGCCGGGGAAAAAGCAGATCGTCCAGCGGGTAGGAGCGTACACTGTGCTGACTACCAGCATCAATTACGCGTCCGCCAGACAGCTTTTTCTGAAGCGCGTCATCGACATCGCGGCGGGAATCGTTGGCTGTCTTCTGACGGGCATCCTGTTTCTGTTTATTGCCCCCATGATTTACTTCCAGTCGCCCGGACCGGTCTTCTTCTCCCAGGAGCGGGTCGGGAAGAACGGCAAGAAATTCAAGCTCTATAAATTCCGCTCCATGTACCTGGACGCGGATGCCCGGAAAGCAGAGCTGATGAAAGAAAACAAGATGGGCGATGGCAAGATGTTCAAGCTGGACTTCGATCCGCGTGTGATCGGAAACAAGATTCTGCCGGACGGAAGCCATAAGAAAGGCTTCGGTCAGTTCCTGCGAGACAGCAGTCTGGACGAATTCCCGCAGTTTTTTAATGTGCTGAAGGGAGAAATGAGTCTGGTCGGCACCAGGCCTCCGATCGTCGGCGAAGTCAACGAGTATGAACTGCACCACCGCGCGCGGCTGGCCATCAAGCCGGGCATCACCGGCCTGTGGCAGGTCAGCGGCCGCAGCGACATCACAGACTTCGAGGAAGTCGTAAGGCTGGATAAACAATACATCAGCGAGTGGAGTATCTGGCTCGATCTCAGAATCCTGTTTAAAACCGTGTGGGTCGTCCTGTTTCGGAAAGGAGCAAAGTAAGGGATACGAAGGGATAAGAAGAGATAAGAAGAGATAAGAAGGGATACGTTCAACGCTTTTTCATGCCATGGATTCTTTTTTTGTTAAAATACGGATTTGCAACCCTTTTACAAAAGAGAAAGCAGGGAAAGGTTCCATGGCTATTAAAAAGCGCTGAACGTAAAAGATATCCTTGCACCTGGACTGCTGCAAATGTATAATAAAGACATTCCAGAGAGGAGGTCAGGGCTTATGGGAACCTACTTAAATCCCGGCAACAACGGGTTTCAGACAATTTTGAATGGAACCTATGTCGATAAAACCGGTCTGATCGATTTCATAAATCAAACGATCAACACCCCTCAGAAACTGACAAGCTTCAGCCACCCACGTCGTTTTGGAAAGTCCTTTGCAGCGAAGATGCTTTGTGCCTATTACGATAAGAGCTGCGATTCACGGTCTTTATTTGAAGGACTGGAAATATCGAAGAAGGATTCCTTCGACAGATATCTAAACAGATACGATGTGATTTATCTTGACATTACATGGTTTATTTCCCGTTCAAAAAATAAGGGAGAGAATGTGGTATTGGATATCCAGACTGCAGTGATCAATGAGTTAATAAAAGCTTTCCCGAATTGCGTGAGTGGGGACGAAACATTTCTGCCAGACGCTCTTTTGTCGGTCAGTCAGAAGGAAGGTCATTCGTTTATCATTATCATAGATGAATGCGATGCGCTATTCAGAGAAGCAAAAGATGATATTGCTCTGCAAAAGGAATACATTCAGCTTCTGCGAGGGCTTTTTAAAGGAGGAACCACGACAGATCAAACAATCGCTGCTGCTTACATGACAGGAATATTGCCTATTAAAAAGTATGGTACAGAATCTGCACTGACAGATTTTCAGGAGTATTCCATGACAAGGCCGGGAAAGCTGGCAGAGTATGTTGGCTTTACGGAAGACGAAGTAAGGACTCTTTGCGATGCATATCAAATGAAGTTTGACGATATGCAGGCATGGTATGATGGATATTCGTTCAGCCGTATCGACCACGTTTACAATCCGAATTCCGTAATGAACGCTTTACGGCAAGAGGAGCTGCAGAACTATTGGACACAGACGGAAACGTTCGAAAGTCTCAGGAACTATATTGAAATCAATAAGGACGGGCTGAAGGATGCCATCGTGCGGATGCTTGGCGGACAGCGAGTTAAGGTCAATGTGAGCACATTTCAGAATGATATCATAAGCTTTGATACGAAGGATGATGTTTTGACGTTATTAATTCATCTGGGATATCTGGCTTATAATCCAAAACAGAAAGAGGTTTCCATACCGAATCAGGAAGTAACCGAAGCTTTTGAAGCATGTATAAACGGAAAGAAATATATGCGCGTGGAGCAGGCCATAAACAATGCAGAACGGCTTCTGGATGCCACACTTCGGAGAGAAAGTGATACCGTAGCACAGGCACAGGAAGCAGTGCATGAGGAATGTTCTTCCGTATTGACCTACAATGATGAGAATTCGGGCTCTCCGGGATAGAATGGGGTTCTAGAGCGAGAAAAGCCCTTGGAATCAATG